>JBQTJB010000275.1:0-10245 GCA_052387555.1 Blastocatellia bacterium
AAAACATCTACAGCAACTTCAGTCCGTATTGAAGCAGGGCGCACAATTGGCATATGTCGTTGGTGATCAAGCATCATACTTGCGCGTCATGATTCGAACCGGCCAAATCCTCGCCAGGATTGCTGAATCAATTGGTTATGAAGTTGGTAGAATTGACCAATTTAGAACCCGCTTTTCGACGGCCACAAAGAGTGACTTGAATGAGGAAGTTGTCATTTTGAAATGGCCTGGAAAAGGGAAATAACTACTAATGTCAGAAAAAAACCGCTATTCCCAGATCATCGAAAGAATATTCTTCGCTTATTTCAAAGAAGGAATTACTGAGTTTGAGTTCGAGCGTGAAGAATTCAGAATTGCTGCGGATGCGCTTGGTCTTCGAGCACCTGATAACCTAGGTGATATTACCTACACGTATCGATATCGACAGCCTCTTCCAGAAAAAATCAGGGAAACTACGCCGGTCGGAATGGAGTGGATTATAATGGGGGCCGGAATTGGAAGATACAGATTCGTACTTGCGCCTAAGTTTGAGTTATCGCCGACAACAAATCTCGTCGAAACGAAAATCCTGGATGCAACCCCGGGAATAATCACTAAGTATGCTCTTGGCGATGAGCAGGCCCTGCTTGCCATTGTCCGTTTCAATCGCTTAATTGATATTTTTACAGGGCTGACCTGCTATTCACTCCAAAATCACCTGCGAACGACCGTTCCCGAAATGGGACAGGTCGAAGTAGATGAAATTTACATCGGTATCGACAAACGCGGATCTCATTACATTATTCCGGTTCAGGCAAAAGGTCATGGAGATAATCTTGGCATCGTGCAGATTGAGCAGGATTTTGCATTGGCTGCTGCGAAGTTCCCTTCGCTCAAATGTAAGTCGGTGGCAGCGCAGTTTATGAACAACGGTGCAATAGCCTTGTTCGAAATGGAACTTAACAATGAGAAAGTTGAAATTAGCTCGGAAAAGCATTATCGATTGGTGTCATCTGATGAACTTTCCCAGGAAGAACTGGCTTCTTATTCCAACAGATCATTTAATTGAAATATGGACAGGCACAGAAAAAAACTAGATTGAAGCGGCAGAATGGAAGAGCGGAACAGTCGCTGAATTCTCGAGCTGCCGCCAGAAAAGTTTTTTTGTCGAATTGAAACTACAAGAGAGCTGCGAGTTGAAGAAGAGCATTGAGAAGTTGTGATTCTCGCAAAGTCCAGAACGGGTTCAAATTCCTTACTCAAAGAAATGCAAAAGTTAATCCGTGCTTTATTGATCTTGCTTTTTGTGATGAGCGTCGCCGCGTGTGCGGCATGTTCGACGGACTCGAACAGCGGTCCAATCAATTATGCTAACGCTCCGGCGGAACCGCCGCCGTCCGCAATCGACGCTGATCTTCAGCGCCAGGTTGCAGACATTGCTGTCGAGGCGAAAGGCAAAGTCGGGGTTTCCGCAATCGTGCTGGAAACCGGCGAGAACTTCGGCCTGAATCAAAACGAGCGGTTCGCGATGCAGAGCGTTTACAAGCTTCCGATAGCGATGGCTGTGTTACAGCAGGTCGAGCAGGGCAAGCTGACGCTCGACCAAAAGATCAAGGTTGAGAAGAGCGACATGGTTTCGCCCGGTCAGCGGTCGCCGATCCGCGACAAGAATCCGAATGGAGCCGAGGTGTCGGTTCGCGATCTTATCGGGCTTGCCGTATCCGAAAGCGACGGCACCGCGAGTGATGTGCTGATGCGAATTGCGGGCGGAGCAACCGCGATCCAAACCTACATCGACAAGCTTGGCATCATCGAGATGGTGGTGAAAAATACCGAAAAGGAATTTGCGAAGGATTGGCAGGTGCAGTACGACAATTGGTCTTCGCCGGAGGGAGCGGTCGCTTTGCTGGCGGCCCTTGATGCAGCAGACGGCATATCGGTCACGCACCGCGACTTATTGCTCAAATTCATGACCGATTCGCCGACTGGCCCAAAACGCCTGAAAGGGCTTCTTCCGTTCGGAACCGTGGTCGCGCACAAAACCGGAACATCCGGCACTCGCGGCCGCATAACCGCCGCAACCAACGACATCGGCATCATCACCATGCCGAACGGCAATCACATTGCCATCGCCGTCTTCGTAGCCGATTCACCCGCAGACGAGAAAACCCGCGAAGCCGTCATTGCAAAGATCGCGAAGGCGGTCTGGGATAGGTGGGCAAACAAAAAGTAGCCACGAAAAACACGGATCGCACTAAGAAATTAATTCGTGAGATCTGTATTATTCGTGGCCGAGTTTTCTCAGGCCTTTTTACAGCTTGCCGGCCTTGATGTCAGCTATGCGTTTTTCCAGCGGAGCGGTGTCGGCTTTCTCAGCCTTGCCGACGACGACCGCTTTTTCGGCAACTGCAAGACCTTCGTCCTTCTTGCCTGCTCCGAGCAAAATGGTTGCCTTTCGGGACAGATTCTGGAAATTTTCTTTCACTTTTATCAGTTCGTCTATAGCTTTTAGAGATTGCTCATACCATTTTTCCGCATCGGCCGTTGCCTTGTTGGTTTTCGCATAATTTGCGGCCTGAAACGGCGTCTGCCAATCGTCGGCTTTGGCGGCGGCGACTGCTACGCGTGCTTTCGCAAGGGTCGTTGCGGCCACGTCTTTGACCTCGATCGTAAACGGCACGCTGATCTTTTCCCACTTGATCTTGGCAACCAGCGAATTTTCATTGACCGGGTCGAGGCTGATGTCGAGCCATTCGTGGCTGTGGTCGGATACCTGCGGCTTGGCCTTTACGCGAAGCGTGTCCTTCTTGGGATCGTAGTTAAAGCTGCCCCATTGATTAGCGGTGCCGTTGAAAACTATGACCCATTCGTCTCTGCCGGGAATAGTGTGCAGGCTGTAGGTTCCAGCGGCCAGCGGCGAGCCGTTGATAAGAACATCATCGGTTACGACGAACTGCGTGGCCTCGTTCGCACCGGTTCGCCAGATGTGGCCGTAAGGCACGATGGGCATTCCGGCGGGCCTTACTCTGCTGTCATCCAGAGTGCCTTCGCCCTTGGCGTCAGCCGGAGCATCGCCCCAAATGGTGCGGCCCTTTACGGCCGGGCGGCTGTAGGTGATGGTCACGTCCGTGACGCCGACCGTCTGCATCACGCTCGCTTTCGAACTCGGACGCGGCAGCCTAAGCTGGGCGGACGCGAATTGAGCGGCACAAACAATCAGGGAAATAACTGCGAATGAAGAAAGTAAATTGCGTCTGAATTTGAACATTACTGTACTCCTTTTTAATTGATGATTTATTGAAAGTATGCACCCATTGCGGGTTCATTGCCAAACAGAATAGGGCATATACGCATTTACGAGTTATTAAGTTTAGTCACATACGGACAAAACTATTACAAAAGCTTTATTGCTATTGTCGCGGCTTTACTGCATCATATTCTGGTATTCCTTCTCTCGCATCTTGACCGATGCGCTCGTCAAAGACGGTTTTTGGATTAGTTTGAGAGCAGGCCTTTATCATCACAGAAGTCGCTCTTGATTTTTTTGAGCATCCGAAATCCGAACCTTCGCTGTAGACCGTTTTTCTCCGAAGCAAATCCGATTCCAGGCTTCTTCAGCATTCCCTTTAACAAGTTAGGGGAAAAGGAAAATTATTATGTCAATGAAACTTTACGTCGGAAATCTTTCCTTCGATACAACCACGCAGGATCTTAAAGCTGTTTGCCGAGATCGGAACCGTTACTTCAACCAATATCATCGAAGATCGCGAAACAGGACGCCCGCGCGGCTTCGGTTTTGTCGAGATGTCTTCAAAAGAAGAGGGCCAGAACGCCATCTCGCAGCTAAACGGCAAAGAAGTCGACGGCCGCGAGCTCAAGGTCAACGAAGCCAAACCGCAGGAAAATCGCGGCGGCGGACGCGGCGGCTATAACGGCGGCGGTGGATTCAAGGGCGGCGGTTACGCCGGTGGCGGCGGCAAACGCTGGTAAATACTTAATTTTTTTAAGTCTTATTATTAGACGAATGCCCCCGGAGAAATCCGAGGGCATTTTTTTAGATAAAGCCGCACGTTTGTGTAATTACCCAAACGTGTTTGAAATTAGCCGAGGATAGAATCGACGGAAAGTCTAAGGTCCGGCATAGTCTCAGAGACCACATATTCGCCGCGCTGATAGATTTTAACTAATCCGTAAGTAGTGTCCTTTGCTATCGAATGAACCTCAACGCGCTCATCTTCTAGGTCAACAAGCCACGCTTCAGGAATGCCAGCAGCAGCATATTTAGGAATCTTGCGTGTGCGGTCAAATCCGGCGGAAGTGTCACCTACTTCTATTACTAGAACTACATCTGTCGCGGTCGGAAGGATGTCTTTGTAAAAGTCTTCCTTGTATCGAAGAATCGCGATGTCTGGCTGAGGTTCGCTGTCATCACCTAGGACAATTGGATTCTGAACACTTATCCTGAATTTTTCAAACAGAAGTTGTGTTAGGTATTCAGTCAAAAAGTTTACGCATCGTGCGTGAAGACTTCCAATCGGCGACATTTCGATTATTTCTCCATCGATCAGTTCAACGCGTTCATCGGGCGCGAAAACACCTTCTTCTGCCATGTAGTGATACATCTGAACAGAAATCGGATAGTGTTTTACGGCTGGCAGCATATACTGGCTATTATATTATAAGACAAAACGAGGGTAAAGAAAATAAGAAACGACTTACTCAAGAATCGGTAAAGCCGGCGGCGGCAAGTGCTGGTAAATACTTGATCTCTTAGTCTATATTTAGACGAATGCCTCCGGAGAAATCCGAGGGCATTTTTTTAGATCGTGAAAATCCAGGGTGAAAAGCTCTCCCTCCTTAGACAAGTAGGGGAGTTTTAAGGCACCACCCGTCCGCGAAACGCGGCAACCCCTCCTTAGACAAGGAGGGGAGTCAAAAGCTACTCATCTTCGTCATGTGCTCTCACGCGGCCGGCGGCGACGGCTTCGTCGATAACCTTTTGCGAGAGGTTGCCGGGCAGCGGATCGTAGTGCGAAAACTGCATGTGATACGAACCGCGCGCCTGGGTCACGGAATTGAGCTTCGATTGATAATCGAGCATTTCCGATAATGGGACTTTTGCCTTGATAACCTGCTGTTTGCCGCGCATGTCCATGCCGGAGACGCGGCCTCGGCGGCTGTTAAGGTCGCCCATTATGTCGCCAGAAACTTCCTGCGGCGTGAAAACTTCGACGTCCATTATCGGTTCAAGCAATGTTGGGCGGGCCTTTTCCATTGCGGCACGAAACGCCTTGCGGCCGGCGGCACGGAAAGAATGCTCGTCCGAATCGACCGTGTGGTAGCTGCCGTCTATCAGCGTGACCTTAAAATCGACCAGCGGATAGCCCGCGACGGCTCCGCCCAGAGCGGCTTCGACAATGCCCTTTTCGATCGCGGGACGGAAATTCTGCGGAACCGATCCGCCAAAGATCTTATCGACCCATTCGAAACCGGCTCCGCGGTCGAGCGGCTCGAATATTACTTTGCAATCGCCAAACTGCCCGCGTCCGCCCGATTGTTTCTTGTGGCGTCCCTGAACCTCGACCTGTTGCGTGATCGTTTCTTTATAAGGAACCTTTGGCGGATGAAGAGCAACTTCGACGTGATAACGGTTATTCAGTTTTGCCACAACCGTTTCGATATGAAGCTGGCCGGAGCCGGAAAGAATAAACTCTTTCGTCTGCGAATCGCGGTCGAAATGAAGCGACGGATCTTCTTCCAATATCTTGTGTAATGCAGCCGAGATCTTCTCTTCGTCGGCTCGCGATTTCGGCTCGATGGCGAATGCTATCGCAGCTTCCGGGTATTCGACCTTCGGAAAAACTATCGGTTTTGCCTTGTCACAAAGCGTGTCGCCGGTTTGCGTGTCCTTTAGTTTCACCACGGCGATTATGTCGCCGGTCGCGGCTTCGTTAACCTTGTCGAGCGTTTTTCCCTGGATCACGTGCAATGCACCTAATCTTTCCTGTGCATCGCGGCTGGAATTCAGCACCGTTGCATCCGAAGCGACCTTGCCGCTGACGACCTTCATCACGTTGATGCGGCCCGCGAACGGATCGGCAATGGTGCGGAAAACATATGCCGAAAAAGGCTCGTCGTTGGAATATTTTCGGTTGATGCGGTCGCCCGACATTTCGGCGTCGGTGAATCCGTATTCGGCTTCGTGGGTTGCAGGGTTAGGAGCGAATTCAACTATGTGATCGAGCAGAATCGAAAGCCCGGCCAATGTACCGGCCGAAACGGCGTACACAGGACAAAGCTTGCTGGCGGCTATCGCCTTGGCGAGATTCGGATAGATATCTTCCTCGGGCAGCGTGCCGTCGTTAAAGTATTTTTCCATCAGTGCGTCGTCCGATTCGGCGACGATCTCGATCAGACGTTCGCGCGTGCGGTCGAAAATATCTTTGCCTTCGGACGGGATCGCAATTCCCCTGGCTTTGCCGTCGGCGTCGAATTCGTAAGCTTTCTGGTGGACGACATCGACGACGCCTTTGAAATTTCCTTCCTTGCCGATCGGCAGCGTGAACGGCACGATCGAACGGGCAAAGCTGGACGTAGCCGTTTCCAGGGCGTGCCCGAAATCGGCGTGTTCCTTGTCGATCTTATTGATGACCATGAAACGCGGCAGAAGGAATTCGTTTGCGTATTGCCAGGTCTTCTCTGTCTGAACCTCGATGCCGTGAACGCCGTCGACTACGACGAGAGCGCAGTCCGCCACGCGCAGAGCCGGCCGGGCGTGCGAAACGAATGCGGAGTAACCGGGCGTGTCGATAAAATTTATTTTTGTATCTTTGTATTCCGAGTGGGCGAAGTTGTTGTTGAGCGAGACTTTTCGTTCTATTGCGTCTTCTTCGTAGTCGGTAACGGTCGTACCTTCATCGACCTTTCCCCAGCGATTTTGTGTTCCGGCGACGTGGAGCAGGGAACTGACGAGCTGGGTTTTACCCGCGTCGCCGTGTCCAATGACAGCCAGATTTCTGATGTTCTCAGTTGCGAATGCTTTCATGGAAGGCAGGATTCCTCCTTAAAATAGGATTAGTCACAACCCAAGCTGAGTTGTTACCGTATCCGCAAGCCATCGACAGCAACGCTACTATGAATACCGGCAAGAAGATGTTGTTAAGACCGGGAACAACAGGCTCAGGTTGTAGGTAAGTTAATAATCTATAGGTAATCAAGTTAGATAGCAAGGGAAGACAATGTCGTCGCAAGAAGAAAATTTAGTACGGTATTTCGATCGTCAATATCTGGGTCGTCAACGATCGCGGAAGCATGCAAGATTATGTTCATTGTTGTCACAATTATGATAAAGTTTCAGCAGAACTTCTTGCATAGTATTCAATTGGACATTTGCTGACGGAATTCCAAAATGAGCCGGAATTCAATGATCCCGGATGCGGCTTTCGTGTTAGAATTTGGGTATTTAGCCAGAGGTTATGGCCGACAGATAGCAGGTTTTTTCTTGCAGAAACAGTTTGGGAGGAGTCAATTGATGTCATCACGCCTATCGCACCCAGCGTTATTCCGGATGTTTTTCCTCAAACGCAATAGTTTAACAAATCTGCTCTTTTGGGTATTGGCGTTCTCTACGATGCTCTATGGCCGAGCCGGGGATGTTGACCCTACCTTTCCAGCAACGCTTGGTTACGTTCCCGGAGGAAGGATCGTCGATTTTGCGATCCAGGCTGACGGCAAGATTGTCGTCGCGAATGAGCGGGGAATAAGTCGCTTACTGAATTCGGGCGCGCTGGCAAGCTTCGATTTTGATGGCGACGGGCGGGCGGATGTTTCGGTCTTCAGGCCATCGACGAATCGCTGGTACGAGTTGTTAAGCTCCACATCACAGGTCGTAGAAACTACTTTCGGTGCCGCGGGCGATATTGCGGTTCCGGCAGATTTCGATGGTGACGGAAAAACAGATGAAGCAATCTTCCGGCCATCTACCGGAATCTGGTATCTGCTGCAATCGACGGCCGGTTTTGCCGGACTGCAATTCGGGATCGCCACCGACGTTGCCATCCCGAACGCTCTCGTGCCATAGAGCATCAAGATCGAAGTTTTACGGGCAAGGGAAGAAATATCGACCCCTGCCTGTTTTTACATCCAGCAACCGCAAACGCGAAACGGCTTATGATATTATTCGGCTTTGCCGTTATTCGATCTATGCCGGACTTCGAACAATTTATCACAAGCCTCGATTTGCGACTCTTCGAAAAGATCACGAGCCAATCTACCGATAACGACAAACAGTCATTATTGGCTGTACAAAATTCGGTACGCGAATTGCGGGTGGGTGAATACAGGTATCTCAAGATAGGCTCATATCTCGGCGGAAGCATTCAACCGCCCTTCTTGACGATAGATGTTCGCGGATCTATTCGATAGACAAACGGCCGTTGAAACAGCCGGATGCTCGCGGATTCGATTGGACATACATGAACAATTCGACCGACCGAATGCTCGACAATCTGCGGGCTGTTGCGCCGGACAAAATCGGCAAGATCACGACCATCGACGGAGGCACGAATGAGATCAGTCCAACTGAGATAGATGATAGCGTTCATCTGTGTTTGATAGACGGCGAGCACACCGATGAGGCGATGAAGCGGGATTTTGAATTTTGCCGAAAGGTCCTCGACCCGAGCGGCGGAGCGATAATGTTTCACGATGCGCAAATAACGTATAACGGCATTTTCGATTGCATTGAAAATTTAAAGCAGGAAGGCGTCAATTTCAAAGCGTATAATCTTCCTAGCGTGCTCTTTGTCGTGGAGATAGGAGATTTTCCGATCCATAGGAATGCATCGATAATGGAACGACTTATTAACAACCACGAAGGCTACCTATTTTCTCTTCGTGAGAATGACAGATTCAGAAGATTTGCAAACCGTTATCCCTTTCGCGTAGCCAGAAGCATTCTGGCACGGATTCAGAATGGGAACGTCAGTAATTAACCGGTTATCGGTCTCGGCAACACCTCGGCAATACGCAAAAGAACAAGCGGGAAAACGTCTTTAGCTGTTAATAGCATCTTATGGAAAGGTGCGCATTCGCTGCTATCATCAGCGATAATTAAGATTGAGGAAAAAGATGAGCATAATGTCCCGGTTTCAAAAAAGTATTTTGGCGATGGTTCTGACAGCCGCGATTCTCGTCGGAGCGAACCCCACGGCGGCCCAGGACCTGATCCCCGTCAGCGACATTACGGGCGGAGCAAGCGTTTTCGTGTTCCGAAGCGGTTCCAAGGCTGCGCCAAAGCGTTTTTCAACCAAGACGCGGGCGACGCTGAGCAAGGGCCAGCGGATAGACAGCTCGAAAAAGGTAACCAAACAGTACACGGCGCTTGCGAAGGTTACTCCGCGCCGCACGCGAACGGCTGTGGTAAATCCGAACGATCCACGCATACCGAAGATCAAGACGATGTCGCCGGGCGACGCCTCGAAGCTTTTTGCGGGCGTTGGCGAATACTACATGGATCAGAACGACTACAACAACGCGATCACCTTTTTCCGCGAATCGCTCGATCTCGACGCAACGAACAAGGTCGCACCATCAGGACTTAGCGAAGCTCTGGCTTTGAAGGGCAATGAAGAACTCGCGAAGGACGCATTCCCGGTGGCTAAGACTTTCTTTGACGAAGCCTTGAAGTACAACTCGAATAACGGGCCCGCATTATTCGGTTTGGCCGAGGTTTATACCGAACAGGGCAAGGAAAACGAAGCGATCGGAAATTATGAAAGTGCCCTTGCCAACGACAAAGATCTGACGACGATCTATGTTCCGCTCGGTATTCTTTACTATCAAAAGGGCGAGATTGCGAAGGCCGACGACATGTTGACGAACGCTGTCGCCGCTTCGCCTAACGATGCGCAGGCGCAATATTTCCTGGGTCTTGTCAGGTTGGCACAGAACCAGAATCAGGATGCTCTGGCCGCGTTTCAGCTTGCAAAAACGATCGATCCCAAGAATGCGGACGCCTTCTACCAAACTGGTGAGGCAATGATAAGACTGGGCAAGAAGGCCGAAGCCGTCGAAGAATATACTCAGGCAACAGTGCTTCGCGACCGGTTCTTCGACGCATGGTTCGCTCTCGGTTCGGTCAATTACGAATTGGGCAAGTATCCCGAGTCGATAGCGGCTTATCAAAAAGCGGTACGTCTAAGAAACGACAATATCGAAACCTACATAAATCTCGTCGACGCGTACCGTCAGATAGGCAGCTTTAAT
>JBQTJB010000276.1:0-16953 GCA_052387555.1 Blastocatellia bacterium
ACCTCGCCTCCGCCGGGAGTTCGGAGAGGACTATGATAAGTATTTTCATGAAGTGCGGCGATGGTTGTGAAGATACAATGTTTCATTTGTGAAGGCCTGAACGCTGATGGGCCATATAACTGCAACAAGCGTGCCCCAAAGCGGGGCAGGTTAAGCATTGCAAACAAAGGCATTTTGCGTCGTTTTATACGTGGGGCACATGGGGCACTTGTTCTCAAATCCCAAACTCGTCATTGACACCCGTTCCGCCAAATCAATAAACTCACTTGCGTGACGCCCGACACCGCCGCAGACCGGGCATATAGTCCGGAAAATACGCCAGCGACAACTTCGGAACGCCAGAGTTCGAGCTGGGACATCCGCAACGCGCCGCGCAATTACATCTCGCTCGTTCTGACACAGATCGGAAGCGCGGCGTTTTCATTTGGGGCCGTTTGGCTGATCACGCGGAATCTGGGGTCGGAAGGGTACGGCGGGATCGTTGCGATAATTGCCGCGTCGCAAGTCGCTCAGATTTTTGTAAATTGGACAGGTGTAGCAGTTGTCCGATTCGGCGTCGATGAGTTTATAGAGACCCGAAAAATTGCCAGAACATTTTGGGTCCGCCTGATCGTTCTGGTGGTCAACCTTGCAGTCGTACTGCTGCTTGCCGATCTGTGGTTTCCGCCGCTTGCCGGCTGGCTAAAGCTCTCGCCGGAAAGCTTTTGGCTTGTTCTCACACACTTTGCCGTGACTGTCCTTTGGATTCACGTGCAGATGAGTTTACAGGCGGCAAAGATGCCGCGGGTGCAGGGAATTTTGCAGATGATCGAACGGCTGCTGATATTTGCGGGTCTTGTCGCTTTTCTTTCTGCAAAAAATCTGACCGGGTCTGCGGCAATGCTGTGCTACATCATTCCACCGGTGATGGCGACGGCCGCCGGTCTGGCCGTTCTCAGGCCGCATGTCTTTGCACGGTTTTCCATCGACCAGATCTTTCTAAAAAAGATTTTTGCCTATTCGCTCCCGCTGCTGCCTTTTTCGCTGGTCGGATATTTTTCAGGGAGCTATGTCGACGCTGTTTTCGTTTCCAATTTTCTTTCTACAAAGGATTTGGGTATTTATTCGGTCGCGACACAGATCAACGGCATTGCACTACAGTTGCCGACGCTTGCAAACACATTACTCTTGCCGATGTTCATTTCGTTGCAGAAGGAGTCCCAAGACCAGCGGGCTTTCAATTATCTTCGCAATGTTTTGCCTAGTTTGACGCTGTTGTCGGGCGTTGCCTGCTCCGCGATATCTCTTATAGGTTACTTTGCCTTACCGTTTATTTTCGGGCCGGAATTTTCAGCCGCCACCGGGCCGCTCTGGATACTGCTTACTGCTTCCGCGATCTCAATACCGATTTTAATCGGTTATTCGGCGATCTCTAATGCGACATCGACAACATATATTTCAATGATCGCAGCGATTCTATCAGCAGTCGTAAACGTTGTTTTTAATTTTATCCTGATTCCCAGGTTAGGGATAACCGGCAGTGCGTGGGCGACATTGATTGCCTTTTTCATAAGCGTGACGGCTTTCGCGGTTTTGCTTAATCGTTCGGTTCAGATCCCGATTTCCTGGACCTTCTTTGCTGTCATCCCAAGTATTTGCGGCGTAGTGACGTTTTCTTTACTAGGAAATCCGTGGGCAGCATTCCTTGTTTGTTTAGCAACTGGAATTCTTGTAGCTTATTTCTTCAGAGATTCATTAAGGCGCACTGCCGCTTTTATGAAAAACTTTCGAGCGGCATAAGGAAGGATTAAATACACGTGCTCAAGATGTATCACAGCCAGATTCACGCCGGTAACTCGCCGGATTTCTGGGAGGAAAATTGGGCGGCGAGCCGGTTTGAGGAATCTCTGCGATTTTGTGCGGTGGACCCTTTGCGTCCACTTTTCGAGAAGTATTCCAGCGAAGGCAACCTTATGCTTGAAGGCGGATGCGGGCTCGGGCAATATCTGGTTTATTACAAATCAAAAGGCCGTCGGGTTATCGGGCTCGATTTTGCCCAACAGGCATTGAAGGCGCTTCACAAGCGGCAAAGCGACCTGGATTTATGCGGCGGCGTGGTCGAACATTTCGAAGACGGTGCGGAAGAATCGTTAAAAGAGGCCCGGCGTGTGTTGAAGAAAGATGGCGTGCTCATGATAAGCGTGCCTTACTACAACCCTCTTCGGCGTATTCTGTCGCCTTTTCGAAAGGATGAATGGCGAATTGTTGATACTCCCGAAACGGACGGACGGCAATTTTTTGAGGACAAGAAATTCTTTCAATACGCGTATCGCGCGTCCGAATTTAAGAATCTGCTGGCTGATTCGGGATTGAAGGTGGTCGAGACACAAGGCTACGCAGTAATTTGGGGGCTTTACGAAATTCCTTTTCTGAACCGATACGGCAATAGCGCAATTTCAGTGGATGAAAAGAAAGCGGGAAAAAAGGAAATCGCGCATGTGAATAGTGATGAGATTGTTAAGGAAAACAATGGATCGTTGCTGAAGCGGCTAGTTGTTCAGGAAGATGCGACGATTCCGATTATGGGCCTCGGCGTAAAATTTCTGAGATGGTCGTCAGCAAATATGATGATGTATGTTTGCACCCGAAAATGAGTTCCTTTAATGAGCAATTCACTTCTTGAAACTTTTAAGAAAATACAGGCGAAAGATATTGTTCTGACCGATAAGTATTTTTCGCGGACGCCGTTTCATCCGGGATATTGGGTGCGGGTGCGGATCGATGGGGCGATCGGGTCTCACGCAGATCGGGCTCACGGGATTTTACTTGACGTAGGGTGCGGTGCAAAACCATACGAAAAGGTATTCACTCCTTTTGTTGATACATACTTAGGTTTGGAATACTCGCCGGAAAGCGGTTATCGAGGGAATAAAGCCGATTTTTGCGGTGACGCAGGATTGCTGCCTTTGGCGGACGCCTGCGTTGACACTATTCTATGTACCGAGGTGATGGAGCATGTTCCGGATCCTGAAAAAACGATCGAGGAATTTGCACGCGTATTGCGTCCGAACGGAATTGTGATAACTACAGCACCGTTTGTATATCCTATTCATGACAAATATGATTTCTTTAGGTACAGTCCCGAAGGGCTGGCAACCATCATGAAACGTCACGGATTAGAAATCGAAGAGATTAAACCACTCTCGGGAACAGCCGTGACGTTAGCGGTTATGTTCAATCTTTACTGGCATGATGTCGGCTTTATATGGACAAAATGGCTTTATCCTTTAGGTTTACTATCGCGTCCATTATTATGGCTGCTGTGTTTTGTCGTTAACCTGCTCGGCGGCTTGTTCGAAACGGTCTTGCCCTCATATCACCTGTCATTCAACCATCTGACCATTGCAAAAAAGAATGAAGCCGCTTAAAGTGCTCCATATTGTAAGCGTTGATAAGGAAAACTATTATCTTAACAACCTGGTGGACCATTCGGCCCCGGAATCAGTCGAATATTGTTTTGTCACGTTTGCGGAATACTGCGATTTTGCAAAATCGTTAGAGGATAGAGGAAAGAAAGTTTATTGCCTGAATGCTGCCGGCAAAAAGAGCTATCCTAAAGCAGCCAGGGAAATCTGGAAAATTTTGAAGGCCGAAGACCCGAGTGTAGTCCACACACATCTTTTCGATCCTTCTCTCATTGGACTTACCATTTCAAAATGGCAACGGCGAAAGACAGTTCTAACGCGGCATCATTCGGACGCTATACATCAACTTCCATCTAGGGCCAAACGTAAATTTTACCTCGCACTGGAAAACTACATAAGCCGGAAAGCGGATCACATAATTGCGCCGTCGCGGATGGTGCATAACTATCTGGTTGGGAAAGAAGGAGTTCCGTCAGGGAAGGTTACGATAATTCCTTATGGTCAAACGACAGATCGGTTTGATGCTATAACACCTGACAAGATCGAAGCGGTCAGAGCCGAATTTGGAATTGGTAAAGAGCTTTCGCTGGTAAATGTGTCAAGGCTGTTCCATCGAAAAGGTCATAAATACCTCTTCGAAGCGTTTTCCGATTTAGTTAAAGACGGACTTGATGCGACGCTCTATCTCGTCGGTGAGGGCGATTTTCGCGGCGAACTTGAGGCAATGTGTGGAAGATTGGGGATTGCAGGTCGTGTAGAGTTTCTTGGATGGAGAAACAATGCCCTGGCGATAGTAGCGGCGTCGGACATCGTTGTTCACCCGTCGTTAGAAGATGCTCTTTCTTCAGCGGTTATCGAGGCTTTGATGCTCGAAAAACCTATAGTCGCAAGCGATATAAGCGGAGTTCGTGATAGTCTCGATAACGGAAAATACGGCGAAATTGTGACACCAGCCGATGCAAATAGCTTCCGAAAGGGCTTGGAGAATATTCTAAAGAATATCGAAGCGGCTCGGCTTCGTGCAAAAGAAGGAAGAAAGTATTTGCTTGAATACATGGACGCCAAGCGAGTATCGGATGCGTACTTTCATCTTTATACAAACCTCCTATTGAAATAAATTTTATAATGTCCCTGCTCGCAAAAGCTTTAGCTGCATTTTACCGAAGCGGCATTCGCGGCAGCACAAGGTTGAGTGATTTTTTGTCTCGTCGGATAAAGTCACTGCAAAGTGTTCCGATCGAAATCGAGGGCGGCACGCTCTTTGCCGACCTGCGGATTTCCACGGCAAGAGGAATATTGGCTAACCCAAAGTGTCAAAGCGGCGAAGACATTGTGATGCGAAAGTTTATTCGCAAAGGAGACATCGTTTTCGATATCGGAGCCCATCTTGGGTTTTACACGCTGTTGTTGTCTAAACTTGCCGGTGACCACGGAAGGGTTTATACATTCGAGCCGAATCGGGAGCTGCTTCCAAGCTTGCGACGAACGGTAGGCCCAATTAGCAATGTCGAATTATTGGAGATTGCGCTTTCGGATTCAGAGGGGGAGATGAATCTCTACGTGCCGGAAGACGCGTCGATGGCAAGCTTGTCGGATTGGACAAACGGAATTGCCGGAGAGGTTCATATTGTCGGCTGTGTGATGAAACGCATGGACGATCTGATTGAAAATGGAACGGTTCCGATTCCAAACTTTATTAAATGCGACGTTGAAGGTGCGGAATTATCAGTTTTTCAAGGTGGAATGATAACCTTGGATCGTGCCGATGCACCTGTACTTCTATTCGAGCTCAACGCGAAGGCAGCAAAAGCATTCGGGTGGGAAACACAACGATATTTCGAGTTACTTGAATCGCTACAACATCCGGGATATAAGTTTTTTGAGGTAACCTCGAATGGTATAAGCGATTTAAGATCACTGAGTGCCGAATATGCCAACGTAGTGGCAGTTCCAGAATATAGATTATGAGTTCAGCTTTGGTAAAGACCTATAACTCATCAATTGATAAGGTCGGGGGCTCGATAGGTTCTTTTGCTAAGAGGCGACTTGAAAGAAAAAGGCTCTATTTTCCATATCTTTCGGAAATGCTGTCGAGAGTTCCGTTTGCCTTTGGATGGAAGCTGAGGCGGGCAGTCTATGCTCGCATGTTGCCAAATGTTGGTGATAACGTCGTCTTACACTTCGGCGTTTCAATCGAAGATGAGCGAACGAGTTTTGGCAATGATGTTTGGGTGAGCGTCGGCAGCTATATAGATTACGCGATTATCGAAGATCACGTTTTGATCGGTCAACACGTTGTGCTGCTTGCCGGAAAGGGTCACCATAATATAGGTCGGCTTGATATTCCTATTAAAAAGCAGGGAAACCCGTCAAAAGAACCAATCACAATCGGACACGGAGCGTGGATTGGGGCAAACGCGACTGTCATGGCCGACGTCGGGCACGACGCGATAGTTGGGGCCGGTTCGGTCGTAACGAAGCCCGTGCCGCCGTTTGCGATCGTTGCTGGTAATCCGGCAAGATTGATTAGAATGAGACAATAAGAAATAAGCAATGTCCCAAACGGTGTCAATAGTTATTCCAACATATAATTATGCGCGGTTTATAGCTGAGGCTATCGACAGCGTTCTTGCGCAGACATATCCGATCTCTGAAATTATCGTCGTGGACGACGGTTCGACCGATGGGACTGAGGATGTTGTGCGGCGATTTGGTGAACGAGTGAGGTATATAAAGCAAAAGAATGCCGGGGTTTGCGCAGCCCGGAATAACGGCGTTGAGAAATCGTCGGGCGAATTAATAGCTTTTCTCGACGCGGACGACACTTGGCTGCCAGAAAAGATAGAAAAACAGGTCGAAAAATTTACTGGGAACAAAGAAATAGGACTTGTGCATTGCGGAATGCGCGAGTTTGACAGCGGAACCGGGGAGACGATAATGCTTCGTCTCGAGGGCGGTGAAGGATGGTTAGCCGAGGATATGGTTCTCTGGGAAAAGCCTGTAGTTAATGTAAGCGGCAGTATCATCGTCGTTAGCCGAAAAGCGTTTTATGATGTCGGCAGATTCGATACGGAATTAAAAGTTGGCGAAGATTGGGATTTTTGTTACCGGGTTGCCAAACTATACAAGGTCGGTTTCGTTCCCGAAGCTTTGGTAAATTACCGGAACCACGGCGTGAACGCTCATTTGAATGTCTCGGAGATGGAACGAGGAATGTCGCGATTTTACGAAAAGGCATTCAGAACGGGCGGCGCAGATGTTTTGAAACTCCGGCGAAAAGCGTACGGAAATTTTCACCGTGTGCTTTCAGGATCGTATTTTAGGGCCGGAAATTATTTTGAGTTTTCTCGACATGCGATCATAAGCATCTTGTACAGACCTTCGAATCTTTCATATTTTCTGAAGTTTCCGCTCAGACGTCTAAGGAAAGATAGATAATGGCCGCCAAAACTCTCTACATCTGCTATTTCGGGGTGCGGGAGCCGCTTGTGCAGACGCAGGTGGTTCCGTACTTGCGGGAATTGATGAAAGGTGATTATTCGTCCGCGGAGGCGCAGGAACGCGGAGAAGGGCGGCTTACAGTTTCGCTCTTAACCTTCGAACCCGATGTTCATTTTGACGCAGTAAATATTCGTGCCGAATTGGCTGCTGAAGGCATTGAATGGCATTGGCTAAGGTATCACAAGCGGCCTTCGGTTCCGGCAACCTTTTTTGATGTTCTTAACGGTGCAAGATTTATTGCGAAGCTGATGCGGCGGGAACGGTTTGACATTTTGCATGCCCGGTCGCACGTGCCGACTTTGATGGGAGCGCTGGGTCGAAAGTTCTCGCGCCGCAAGCCAAAGCTGTTATTCGACATTCGAGGATTTTTCCCCGAGGAATATACTGATGCGGGATTATGGCCGGAAGGCGGCTGGCTTTATCGCGCGGCGAAGCGTATCGAGCGTTGGCTGATGAAGGAAGCCGACGGCTTTGTCGTGCTGACGGAAAAGGCCAGAGAGATATTGTTTGGAGACGGAGAGGCGGTGCCACTTGATTATTTCAAGGAAGCCGACGGAAGGGCAGAGCCTTTCCGCACAGCACTGCGGCAGAGCCGCGAAGAATCGCCCTCAGATGCTAATCCGAAGCCCAAAATCCAAAATCTAAAATGGAAGAACCCACCCGCTCACCCAGGCGGTTCTGACCTGCGTGGCCGTCCGGTCGAGGTTATTCCGTGCTGTGTCGATTTGAAACGTTTCGAATCCGGCACTGAAGATTCACGCGTAGAAATCAGGAGCAAGCTTCGTATCGAAGACCGAAGCGTCGTCGTTTACGTCGGTTCGTTCGGCGGCTGGTATCTGACTGATGAGACTGCTGATTTTTTTGCTGCTGCACGCGAACACGATGCAGCAACGTTTGCGATGGTTTTGACGCAGAGCGATCCTAAGAAAATTGAATCACTACTACGCGAACGGGGATTTGGCGATGCCGATTTTCTAATCACGCGGGTTGCCGCCGCCGACATCCCGAACTATTTGAACGCCGCCGATCTGGCGGTTTCGTTTATTAAGCCGTGCTATTCTAAACAAGCGTCTTCTCCAACTAAAAACGCTGAATATCTTGCTTCCGGGCTGCCGATAATCGCAAACTGCGGCATTGGCGATGTCGACGTGTTGATTCGAAATAGCGGCGTAGGGGCTTTGGTTCGGGATTTCAATCGCGAAAGCTACATTGCGACGCTGAACGAAGTGCAAAAGCTTGGCGACATTGGCAGCCGCTGCCGCGAAGCCGCCCGCAGGGAATTCGATCTAGAGACGGTAGGCGGGGAAAGGTATCGGCGGCTTTATGGCAACCTTTTGTCTCAATGACACTGAACGCGGACACAAAAGTTATCGAGGGATTTGGTGACGAATGGTCTCGGTTCGATCAGTCTTTGCTTTCTGATGATGAACTGCGGAGGATGTTTGAAAATTATTTCAACATTTTTCCGTGGGAAAGGCTTCCTGACAACGCTATCGGATTCGATCTGGGCTGCGGCAGCGGGCGTTGGGCGAAACTTGTTGCTCCGCGGGTCGGCCGTCTGCACCTGATAGACCCGAGCGACGCGATCGACGTGGCGAGGAGAAACCTTTCGAGCGAACCGAATTGCGAATTTCATCGGGCTGGCGTCGATGAAATTCCTCTTTCGAGAGAAAGCTGCGATTTTGGTTACACTCTTGGCGTGCTTCACCATATTCCGGACACCGAGGATGCCTTGAGAAAATGCGTCGAAAAACTTAAACCGGGTGCTCCGTTTTTGCTTTATCTTTATTATCGGTTTGATAACAGGCCGCTTTGGTTTCAAGCTGTTTGGAGGCTGTCGGATATTTTCCGGCGTATCATCAGCCGGTTGCCGCATGGGCCTCGATTTGTCGTCAGCCAGATGATTGCCGCCACTATTTATTTTCCATTGGCGAAAGCTTCGTTGCTTCTTGAGTGGCTTGGGTTCAAAGTCGAAAAACTTCCGCTTTCACAATACCGGAACAACAGTTTTTACACTATGCGAACCGATGCGTTGGACCGATTCGGAACGCGGCTTGAAAAAAGATTCACCAAAGCCGAAATGAAACGAATGATGGAGAACTGTGGTCTTGGGGACATAAAATTCGCTGAAACGGCATATTGGACGGCGGTCGGTTATAGGAAGTGAATGCGTGTTCTCGGTTTGTGCACATTTCCGGTAGAGGCGGCGGCGACGCGGTTCCGCCTGGAGCAGTTTGTCGAACCGCTCTCGGTGCGCGGAATTGAGCTGACAATAAGTCCTTTTTTGGATAGCCGGAAGTTCGGACGGATGTATGCAAGAGGCGGCGGGCCAGGCAAGGCCGCAGGGATGATCGGGCCGGTGCTTGGCAGGATCGGCGAGATATTCGAAAGTCGGAAGTATGATCTTCTTTTTGTTCAGCGAGAGGCGATGTTTTTCGGTCCGGCGGTTTTCGAGTGGCTGATGCAAAAAGCCGGGAACATGCCGATGATTCTCGATCTCGACGACGCGACTTATGTTCCATATGTAAGCCCGAGTTACGGCCGGCTGGGAAGCTTTTTAAAATTCTTTGGAAAAACAGATAAGTTGATCGAAAGGGCGGTGGCGGTCACGTGCGGAAATCGATTTATCGCGGATTATGTCGAATCTAAAGGAACACGTGCCGTCGTTATCCCGACCGTCGTCGACACGGACAAATTTTGCCCAGTGGAAAAGACAAACGATATTCCGGTTGTCGGCTGGATCGGGACACATTCAACATTTCCTTCCGTGCAATCGCTTTTTCCCGTGATCGAAAGGCTGGCAAGAAATCATCGGTTTAAGATGAAGATAGTCGGCGGCGGAATACCAGCCGCGATCGACGGCGTGGAGGTCGAGAATCTTGAATGGGATCTGGCGCGGGAGATCGCGGATTTTCAGTCGCTCGATATCGGACTTTATCCGATCGTTACAAGTTCGTCGGCGAACGAAGAATGGCTGAAAGGCAAATCGGGCTTTAAGGCTATACAATATTTTGCGGTCGGCGTGCCGTTCGTAATGTCGCCTGTCGGCATCTGCGCCGAGATCGGCGAGGCGAATCGGACGCACTTCAATGCGGTGTCACCGCAAGATTGGTATACTTTTTTAGATAAGCTGCTGTCGAAGGCTGATTTGCGCTCTAAAATGGGAGCGCGCGGCAGACGATTTTCGATAGAAAACTACATGGTCGGCACGCAGGCGGAAATTCTGGCGCGAGAGCTGCAAACAGTTTCGTCGAACGCGAAACGCAGTTAGGTGGAAATGCAGGACAGACTATTAGATTTACTACGATGCCCGCGGTGCGGAGGGATATTCAAGGTTGCCGCGTTCGATCATCGCTCTTCAGAGATTGTTTCCGGTCTCCTGCACTGCGCCCAAGAGCATTTTTTCCCGGTCCATAAGGGAATTCCACGGCTGCTGCCAAACTCGCTCAAAGATTACTGGCCCGAAATCGCCGCTAAGACAGAAGACGATTTCCCCGACGCGGTGTCCAAATTGATCGAAGGGAAGGGATTTGACATCGCGGGCACCGATTTTGATACCCGTACGAAGGCCAATTTCAGCAACGAATGGGACAATCACGATATCGGCGGGAAAACCTGGACGATGGAACTGGACGACCGGGTTCAGTGGTTTTTTGTTGATCCACTGCGGATTCGGAAGCCGGATCTCGATGGTAAGTTGATGCTTGACGCGGGATGCGGAAACGGCAGCCAGTCTGTCGCCTACACGGGGCTTGGTTTGGAGGTGGTCGCTCTCGACCTGAGCACGGGTTTGGAGAAAGGACAAGCTTTCAAGGATGTGCGGCCGGGATGCAAACCGGAGAAAGTGCACTTCATTCAGGCCGATTTGCAGAATCCGCCTCTCGCTCCGGGGACTTTCGACATAATCCACTCCGCCGGCGTGCTCCACCATACTCCGGACACGCTAAGAACGTTCCAGGCACTCAGGCCTCTTTTAAAATCCGGCGGTTTGTTTTACGTTTGGCTCTACAAGTTTGAGAAGGGCGTGACGCCGTTGGTGAATTCGATTCGAGCGGTAACGACGCGTATCCCGGCGCCGATCTTTGCTAAAGTAGCCGACCTGACCGCGATGCCGTTCATCGGTTTTTGCTGGACGGTCAACAAGCTGGGAATTCGACGGTACGAAACGCCGAACCGACGCGAGGCCGCGCTCGCCATCCACGACATATTCGGAGCACCTTACGCTCACTATCATGATTATGAAGAGGTGTCGGATTGGTACAGAAACGCTGGATTTATCGAGATCTGGGATTGCAATGAAGGACGCCGCGGTTTTGGCGTATGCGGTCGACTGCCTGGGCCGGGGTAAGCAATGTACATTTTGGGTTTGACAACATTGGGTGACTCGGCGGCGACGCTGATAAAGGACGGCGAGCTTATCGCGGCGGCGGAAGAGGAACGCTTCTCGCGGAAAAAGCATCATAGCGGCTTTCCTTACAAGGCGATAGAGTTCTGTCTCGGCCACGCAAGAATTTCGCTGAAAGACGTCGAGCACGTCGGGCATTACTGGAAGCCGTGGATCTTGCGGCACAAGGCGATGCAGGCGGCCAAGGCGGCGCTTATTTCCCGTGAAATGTTCAAGGCGAGAGCCGACCGCGGCGTTGCTCAGGTCGGCGACAGCTATTTGGGCATGTTCAAGCATCCGAAACGGCTGCGGGAACATTTCGGCCCGGGCGATTTTAAGTTCCATTATCTCGAACATCACCAAACACACGCCGCCTCTGCATTTTTTGTTTCACCATTCGATTCGGCGGCTATTTTGACCTGGGACGGAACCGGGGAGGACACGACCACTCTGTTTTGCAAAGGCAAAGGCAACAAGATCGAGGTGTTGAAACGCATCAAACTGCCGCACAGCCTGGGGCAATTTTATTCGGCCGTGACGAACTATATCGGCTTTGATATGTTCGCCGGCGACGAATGGAAGGTGATGGGGCTGGCCGCTTACGGCAAACCGAAGTTTTACGATTTCTTCCGCGAAAAGGTGCTCACGACAAATGGGCACGGCGACTTTAGATTTAACATCAAAGTGCTCGATCACCATTTGGCCAAGCATTACAAGTTTCCCGACGCGATAGTAAAAGAGTTGGGGCCGGGACGAAAGAAAGGCGACGATCTTACAGAGCATCATTGGGACATTGCCTGTTCGGCACAGAAGGCGCTTGAGGACACGGCGATCTGCCTGGTCAGGCAGATAAAGGAAATGACCGGCGAAGAGAATCTTTGCATGGCTGGCGGAGTGGCATTCAATTCGGTGATGAACGGACGCATATTTCACGAAACGCCGTTCAGGAATTACTACGTCCAGCCGGCCGCCGGCGACGCAGGATGCTCGCTCGGAGCGGCCTATTACGTTTGGCATCAAACGCTAAACAACCCGCGAAGTTTCGTTATGAATCAGGCATATTGGGGGCCGGGATTTTCGAATGACGAATGTCGTGCTGTACTGGACGAAGCGGGGTTAAAGTACGAAACGCTGCCCGATGAAGAGCTTTTGCCAAGGCTGGCGAAAATGATAAGCGAAGGAGCCATAATTGGCTGGTTCAACGGACGCATGGAGCTTGGCCCTCGTGCATTAGGAGCAAGAAGTTTTTTGGCCGACCCGCGCCGTGCAGATATGCGCGAAATATTGAACCATAAGGTCAAGCTTCGCGAATGGTTCAGACCGCTTGCGCCGTCGATGCAGGAGGAGCACGGCACAGAAGTCTTCGGCGTGGAGCACCACGATCCATTTATGATAACCGTGATCGAGGTTGCCGAAGAATACAAGAAAAAAATTCCGGCGGTCGTTCACGTGGACGGAACGGCGCGGCCGCAGATGGTAAACAAAGAGGTAAATCCAAGGTACTGGAATTTAATAAATGAGTTCAAAAAATTGACCGGCATTCCGATGCTCCTCAACACTTCCTTTAACGTTCAGGAACCGATCGTCTGCACGCCGCAGGACGCGGTGAATACTTTCAAAAACGCAAATTTCGAGGCGTTGGTTCTCGAAAACAATCTCGTGATACGCGACTAGTTTTATTATGATCGGGGCCGGCAGGCTAGTATTTTTGATCACGTTCTTTGCCATGATCGTTCAGGCATCGGTCTTTTTCTTTGAAAAGTCCGACGAGCTGATGGCAATTCCCCTGATTCTCATACTGGCCGGTGCCGGTGCCTTTTTCCTTGGCCGGTCCATGGATGAAGATGCCGATTTTCAGGTAAACATATTCCTCTGGGCTTTTTCCATTCGACTATGGATGGGCATGATTCTCTCTGGGTGGGGCCTGAGCGAGCTTTTTGGCGACGAAGATGCCTCGGGGTATGTGCTCGGCTGGCACTTTGCCGAAAATTGGTACAAGAATGGGTTTGACGGATTCGTTACGAATTTGGGATCGATTTTTTTTGAGAAACAGAATGTAGGGCAGGGATTGATATGGGCGATACCGACGTTTATCGCCGGCGGCCAGAGCCGGATGATAGTCTCGACGGTAAACAGTTTTGGCGGAGCTCTTCTCGTCATTGTCATCTTTAGAATTTCCAGGCGGGTTTTTGATTCTGCAACGGCTCGCATAGCGGCTGTTTTAGTTACTTTCTGGGCGTCAAACATTCTTCTTTCGGCCGGAACGGCGAAGGAGATGCTGGTCATTTTTTTCGAATGGACGATTCTCTTCCTGCTTATTCGCGATTCGAAAGGGCTTTCATTGAAAGGCGGGCTGATCGCGATTCCGGCCTTTCTCGCGGTGTTCGCGATGCGGTTTTATGCTCTTTATATGCTCGCCGCCGCAGTGGTTTTTAGGTTCCTGGTCTCTAATCGCGAAAATCTTGTCCGAAACGTGGTTTTCGGCTCCATACTCGTTGCTTCGCTGATGATTTTTCTTGGTGCCGGCGGCGCGATTACGCGGGATTTCGACCGCATCGAGCGCCTTAACGAACGGGTCGATTTGTGGCGCGAAGGAATGATTCAAACCACAGGTTCAGGCATCGAAATTTACTCGGAGTATGAAAACCGGAGCGTCGCGATTCCTGTGGCGACTTTATACTTTTTTCTTGCTCCGTTTCCGTGGGAAATGTTCAGCGGCACGGCGCGAAATGCCTTCGGAGCAGTAGAGAATATATTTATTATTGTGATCTTGCTGCTTGGGTTCCCGGCGATCAGGATCTTTTTCAAGGATAAGTTCGTCGAAATGGCGCCGATCTTTGTATTCTGCCTTTTATACGCCGGAATGCATATCTGGGGGCTTTCAAACGTTGGTCTTGCCTGGCGTCACAAACAAACCGTGATGCCGCTTTTCTTTATGCTGGTGGCTGTCGGTATTACACAGCGAAAGGCTGGCTGGCGGTTGATAACGGGTCAATTCAGAAGAAAGGAGCGGCGTCTAAATATCATTCGGGCAAATTGAGTAAACGATTGTGTGTGGAATAGCCGGAATAATAAATAACGGCGGCCGCGAGGCAAGCCGCGAGATCTTGGAAAGGATGAACCGGGCGATACTGCATCGTGGGCCGGACGATGATGGATTGTACGTAACGGAGAACGTCGGGCTGGCAATGCGGCGGCTTGCGATAATCGATCTGGCCAGCGGCAAGCAGCCTATTCACAACGCCGACAAGTCAAAATGGATCGTATTTAACGGCGAGATCTACAACTATCGGGAATTGCGTGCCGATCTGGAAAAACGCGGGCACCGGTTTTACACGAATTCCGATACGGAAGCGATCGTTCATCTATTCGACGAGCACGGAGAAAACTGTCTGCAGTATCTTCGAGGAATGTTTGCGCTGGCGATATGGGATGAAACCGGGAAAGAACTGTTTCTTGCCCGCGACCGCGTAGGAAAAAAGCCTCTGTTGTATTCGCATCAAGCGAACGGCGATTTGATCTTCGGTTCGGAGTTTCAGGCCTTGCTGCAGCATCCGGGTATTTCCCGCGACGTCGATCACGAAGCGATCGACGCATACCTCTCATTCCTTTGCGTTCCGGCTCCCCAAACTGCCTTCAAACAGATCCGCAAGCTCGAACCCGGACATTGGTTGAAATGGAAAGGCGGAAAGATAGAAACCCATCGATATTGGCAGCCGGATTTTTCGAAGAAGATCAAAATCAGCGAGAAAGACGCGATCGAGGAAACGACGCGGATCCTTCGGGAATCGACTCGGCTGAGAATGATCTCCGAAGTGCCGTTGGGAGCGTTTCTTTCGGGCGGCGTCGATTCGTCCGCGGTGGTCGCGTTAATGGCGCAGGAAAGCTCGCAGCCGGTAAAGACATTCTCAATCGGTTTTGAGGAGCAGGATTTCAGCGAGTTGAAATATGCAAAGCGTGTTGCCGAGCACGTCGGTGCCGAATACAACGAATTCATCGTTCGCCCAAACGCTCTCGATGTGCTTCCGACGCTTGTCGAACATTACGGCGAGCCGTATGCCGATTCGTCGGCGATCCCGACTTATTATGTTTCGAAAGAAACCCGGAAACACGTAACCGTGGCGTTGAACGGCGACGGCGGCGATGAGAGCTTTGCGGGTTACGAACGTCACGCGGCGATGCAGATAGCAGAGCAGTATCGACGGATTCCGCGAAGCCTGAGAAAACTGCTTTTCGAAACGCCGGTAAACCTGGTGCCGACATCGGAATTAAAGCGCAGCCGGTTTCGCGACGTCAAGCGGTTTCTACAGGCGTCAAACTTGCCGAAAACAGAGCGCTACTTTCGGTGGATGTCCACCTTCAATCGCGATGCAAAAGTGAGCCTTTACACGCGCGAATTTACCGAATCGGTAGCATCGCAAAACGCTTCGTCGCATATGGATAACTGGTTCATGGAGGCTAACGGATCAGGAATTCTCGATGCTGCGCTCCTAAACGACCTGATGACATATTTGCCTAACGATCTGCTGGTAAAAGTGGATATAGCGTCAATGGCAAATTCGCTCGAGGCACGTTCGCCGTTTCTCGATCATAATCTGATCGAATTTGCGGCTTCGCTGCCCGAAGACCTGAAGATGCGGCGTTTCAAGACGAAATCGCTGTTAAAAAAAGTGGCCGCAAGGCTTGTCCCGAAAGAAGTGGTTTACCGCCGCAAGATGGGCTTCGGCGTGCCCGTCGGGAAATGGTTTCGCGGCGAGATGAGAGATTTTGTGCGGGAAATTCTGCTTTCGGAGAAATCGCTCAATCGTGGAATCGTCCGACCGGAAATGCTCCGAAAATATGTAGATGAACATACGAACGCAGAGCGCGACCATCAATTTCAAATCTGGACACTGCTGATGCTCGAACTTTGGTTTCAGCGGTTTATAGATTAAAAAAGGAACGCCGTGGGCAGCGTTCCAAAAAGTGCAATCCTTTCGAAGACTTATTTCTTTGCTTTTAGCTAAAGTCTTGCCCGAAATGATTGTGTAAACTGATGACGATGCTTTTTTGAGTTTTTGCGCAATTTCCTAAATTTTTTTTGATTTATTATGAAAGGAGTTATATTGGCGGGCGGTTTGGGTACACGTCTGCATCCGTTGACAAAAATTACAAATAAACATCTGCTGCCGGTACACGACCAGCCGATGATCTATTACCCGCTGCGTACGCTGATCAACGCCGGCATCGACGATATAATGATCGTAACGGGCGGCAATTCGGCGGGCGATTTTCTTCGTCTGCTCGGCAACGGTAAAGATTTTGGCTTGAAACACTTGAACTACACGTATCAGGAAGGCGAAGGCGGAATAGCCGACGCCCTTTCGCTTGTCGAGCATTTTGCCGATGAAAAGCCGATATGTGTCGTGCTCGGCGACAATATTATCGAGGGGAATATCAGAAAAGCGGCGGAAGGTTATAGACGGCAGGGAAAAGGCGCAAAGATCTTGCTGAAAAATGTTCCTGATCCTCATCGTTTTGGGGTGCCGCAACTAGACGGCTCCAAAGTTTTGAATATCGAAGAAAAACCAAAGAAACCGAAGTCGGATCTTGCGGTTATCGGGATCTACTTTTACGACGCAACGGTTTTCAGTGTTATCAACACTCTTGTTCCATCGGGCCGCG
>JBQTJB010000277.1:0-6400 GCA_052387555.1 Blastocatellia bacterium
GCTCGCCTTGGGGGTCGATTTGGACTAACGGGTTTTGTATATTTCCCCGTGGCCGGCAACCGGAAAAAAAACCGAATGGTCTTTTAACCTACACGACTGGTACGCCTGGGGTGAGATGCGAAAGGCGAAGGCGATTCCCGGAGCGGTTGAGTTTTTGAATTATGCCGTATCAAAAGGCGTCAAGACCTTCTACATTTCAAACCGCGACGAAGTGCAAAAAACTGCCACGATCGAGAACCTTCAAAAAGTCGGGTTTGTGAATGTATCAGCAGATAATGTGTTGCTTCGCACAAAAGAATCGGGAAAAGACGCCCGTCGCGCGATTGTTGCCGAAAAGCATCGCATCGTTTTGCTTGTCGGTGATAATCTCGACGATTTTACATCCGCTTTCGAACGCAAATCCGTCACCGACCGATTTGCCGAGGTCGATAAGGTCCGTGATCAGTGGGGCAAAAAATTCATCGTGCTGCCCAATGCAATGTACGGCACATGGGAAAACGCAATCTACGAGTATCAGCGCCTTACCGAGGTCCAAAAGGCGGAAAAACGTGCGGCGGCGCTCGAAATGCCGTAAAATAAGGCTATGAGGAGAACTCCGAGAGAAAAGCTTCTGAACCCTGAGCCCGGCAGTAAGATTGAACACGCAAGGGATTTTGGTATTGACCTTACGTTGCTTGTTGAGAATCTTCGACTTACACCAGCTGAGAGGATCAAGAAAAATGATGCTCTAATCAATGACTTAATGAAGTTTGAGGCTGCAGTGACAAAAGCAAAACGCCAAGCAAAACTTAAAGTTGCATGATAAGTCTCTTTCAAGCTGCAAAACTTTTGGCCGCTGCCGAAGTCGAATTCGTAATCGTCGGTGGCGTTGCGTTGAGGAGTCATGGCTCTGCGTACCTTACACAGGATCTCGATATTTGCTACAAACGCACTCGCGCCAATCTCGAAAAGATTGCTGACACGCTTAGGCCGCTAAACCCGAGACCGCGAGGTTTTCCAGATGATTTAACATTTGTTTGGGATTGGTCCACTTTGCAAAACGGAACAAATTTTACATTCAAAACTTCGCTTTGTGACATCGATCTTCTCGGCGAAGTCGCAGGAATTGGAAGTTTCGATGATGTTTTTGAGCAATCTGTCGTTGTCGATTTTGACGGTACGCCGGTCAGTGTTCTCTCCATAGCCGGACTGATTACAGCAAAGGAAACGGCCGGGCGTACGAAAGATCAAGCTGGTCTTGAAGAACTTTACGCCTTGCGCGACGCAATGGAAGACGAAAATAATCTATGACTCGCAAATCTAAATATTTCTTTTGTTTATTTCTAATTCTATTAACTTTCTTAGTCGCCTCGATCTCTTCTGCTCAAAATCTGACTGTTCGCGACATCATGGCCGAGCCGTCGATCGCGGGGCAGCGGGTTGAGGGCGAGAAGTTGTCGCCGGATGGCTCGAAAGTTGTTTATCTGTGGAATGCAGAAGGAAAGCAGCCGCGCGATCTGTATTTGGTTTCGACGAACGGCGGAACGCCCGCAAAGATATTAAGTCCTAGCGATCTGCCTCTCCCGACTCCGTCGCCGACACCGGAAAACAAGCTGAACTATGGCCTCGAGCTTCGCGATGATTTTGTAAAGGCCCGCGAAAACCAGATCGGCAGCGTCGAATGGTCGCCGGATTCGAAGAAGCTGATATTCAGCCATTCGGGCGATGTTTATGTTTTGACGCTCGGCGAGGCGAAACCGAAACGCTACACAAAGACACAAACGCCTGAGTTCGGCGCGCGCTTTCTGGACAATAATCGCATCCTTTACATGCAGGGCGGAAACGTGTTTGTGTTAGACATCTTAAACTCTACCGTCACGCAGCTGACTCGCGAAGCAAACCAACAGACCTTTATTTCCGTCGGAAATGTCACGCCAAACAAAGCCGGAACTCTTGTAGCATATATTGTCTCGGACAGCTCGAAGCAGCGCGCGTTGATCGTTCCGAATTATCTTCCCGAGTTTGTGACTGCGGGCGGGCCGCGTCGAGGCTGGAGCGACCAGAAACTTTTTGTCACGCCCGCCGATGGCTCACGCGAAACGCCGTTTGAGATAAAGCTGCCGAAACACGAAGGCGTCAGCAATTTCCGCCGGATGGTCTGGACCGTTGACGGCCAAAGCCTTATCGTCGACCGCGTCGATAAGGACACCAAGCGCCGCCAGCTTTTCTACGTTCACAACGTCGGCAGCAAAGCCGAACTGACGATCCTCGTCACCGAAGAAACCGACGACAAATGGCAGGCACCGCTGTCGTCTATCTTCGAGCCGCATCCAAAGGACGCGCGACAGTTGTTTTTCGCTTCAGAACGCGACGGCTTCAACCATCTTTATCTCGCAACCCTCGAAGCGCCGGCCTCGCCAGCGGCAACACCAGACGCAGTACAGGCAGAAACACGAGCGGTAGCGAGTGTGCCCGCGCCGCCCAGCGTTAAGATCAGGCAATTGACAAAGGGCAATTGGCAGGTTGAATGGGCGAAGTGGGATCCGCGGGTCGATCAGGTCTTTTTTGTTTCCACCTTGAATGGGACCGCGAGCAGATCAGTCTCTGCCGTCGATATGGCCGGCAAGGTCGAGTCCGAGTTGACCACGTCCCGAATGGGTGGAATGATCGAATCCCCGCAGATGGGATTCGAATCGGTCGATGTGCGTGCGATCTTTGGCTTCTCTCGGTGGAACGAGCCGACAGAATTATACGCTCAACGGCTGTGCTTCGGAGGCTATGTTTGCAGTTCGACTGAGCCATTCACGGCCCCGATCCCGTTGACGAGAACCGTTCCAAACTCGTTCCCAGATCGGCTGTGGACAACGCCAAAGTTCATCGACATCCCCTCACGTGACGGCAAAACTATAAAGACTAAGATCTACCTGCCCGCCGGACACGATCCAAAGAAGAAATATCCGATGGCGATATTTGTTCACGGTGCGGGTTATCTGCAGAACACGATCAACGGGTGGAACAATTATTATCGCGAGTTTATGTTCAACGACTTGCTGGCGAAAAAAGGTTATGTCGTGCTCGACATAGACTACCGAGGATCGGCCGGCTATGGGCGTGATTGGCGAACCGACGTTTACGATTTTCTGGGTGGCAAAGACTATGACGATCATATCGACGCCATCGATCACATGGTCAAGAACTACGGCGTAAACCAAAGCAAGATAGGCGTTTACGGCGGCAGCTACGGCGGCTTTATGGCCGGAATGCTCGCAATGCGTGCTCCTGAAAGAATCGCTGCGGCGGCGGCCTTGCGGCCCGTGTTTGACTGGAAAAACTATTACGCCGCAAATCCGCAATACACTGCGCAGCGGCTCGGCTTCCCTGATAAGAATCCCGAGGCCTACAAACGCTCTTCGCCGATAACATATGCGGACATGCTTGAGCGTCCGCTGCTGATCCTTCACGGAATGGCCGACGACAACGTGCACGTGCAGGATTCCGTGCAATTGATCGAAAAGCTGATCCGTCTCGGCAAAACAAAGCATTTCGAAGCTATGCTCTATCCGTCAGAAAATCACGGCTTCGTCCGCCCCGAAAGCTGGACAGATGAATACGAGCGCATTTTAGCTTTATTCGAAAAACACCTTAAATAATGGACAATGGACAGTGGACAGTGGAAAATGATGAATAGGTTTTCCATTGTTCACTGTCAACTGTCCATTATGAGGATTTTAGTCACCGGCGGAGCCGGATTTATTGGTTCGCACCTTTGCGAGCGGCTGTTGAACGAAGGCAACGAAGTTATCTGCCTCGACAATTTTTTCACCGGCCGCAAGGCGAATATTGAACATCTGTTCGACACTAAACGCTTCGAGTTTGTGCGACATGATGTTACCGAGCCGATCTTGCTTGAGGTCGATCAAATTTATAATCTCGCCTGTCCCGCGTCGCCTGTTCACTATCAATACAATCCGATCAAGACCGTAAAGACCAACGTCATGGGCACGATAAACATGCTCGGCATGGCAAAGCGTGTGAAGGCGCGCATCCTGCAGGCTTCGACGAGCGAAGTTTACGGCGATCCGGTCGTGCATCCCCAGACCGAAGATTATCACGGAAACGTAAATCCGATCGGCCTTCGCGCGTGTTACGACGAGGGCAAACGCGTCGCCGAGACATTGATGATGGACTATCATCGACAAGGCGGCGTCGATACGCGAATCGTGCGCATCTTCAACACATACGGCGAGCGAATGCTCGAGAACGACGGCCGTGTCGTTTCGAATTTTATTGTGCAGGCGCTTCGCGGCGAGGAGTTAACCATATACGGCGACGGCACCCAAACGCGTTCGTTCTGTTACGTCAGCGATCTTGTTGATGGGATAATCAAGCTTATGAATGCTGTGGCCGACGATATTCATCTGCCGGTTAATATCGGCAATCCCGGCGAATTTACAATGAACGAACTGGCGGAAGAGGTAGGGAAAGCCACTGGGAAAAAGATCAAAATAAAGTATCTGCCGCTCCCGCAGGACGACCCGAAACAGCGTCAGCCGAATATCGAGCGTGCGAAAAAATTGTTAAATTGGGAGCCAAAGGTGCCGTTGACGGAAGGTTTGAAAAAAACCGTCAGTTATTTTGCAGATTCGATCAGACCCGAGGCATCTTCGGCAGCTTAGACGAAAACACGAGTAGTAGCGAGTGTGCCCGTAATTCTGACTATTTTGAATTCACCGGTACTATGTATTATTTAGGCATTCGAATCCACCGGGCATACTCTCCAACGGACGTGTTTCTGCCTGTATCTTTTTATGAAAATTCTTATCACCGGCGGCGCCGGATTCGTCGGCAGCCATTTGGCTGACAATCTTATCGGTCAGGGCGACGAGATTACGGTTATCGATGACCTCTCGACCGGCCGCTATTCCAACATCGAACATCTCGAAGGACACGAACGCTTTCGTCTGATAATCGACACCGTTCTGAATCAGGAGCTAATGGAAAACCTGATCCGCGACACCGACCGCGTTTATCATATGGCAAGCGCCGTCGGCGTCCGCCTGATAATGGAGCAGCCGGTAAAAACCATCGAGACTATATTTCACGGAACCGACGTGATATTGAAATTTTGCTCGCGGTATAGAAAACGCGTTCTTGTACCCAGCACTTCCGAGGTTTACGGCAAAGGAGCATCGGTGCCGTTTCGTGAAGACGACGACCTTTTAACAGGAGCAACCGACAAGCACCGCTGGGCATACGCCTGTGCAAAAACGCTTGACGAATTTCTTGCGTTGGCCCACTGGAAGGAAACGCGGCTGCCGGTCGTTGTGGTACGTCTTTTTAATACCGTAGGGCCGCGGCAGACGGGCCAGTATGGAATGGTCGTGCCGCGTTTTGTTCACGCCGCCATCAAAAACGAACCTATCACCGTTCACGGCGACGGCTCGCAGTCACGCTGTTTCGGACATGTTTATGATGTCGTCGAGGGGCTTGCGAAGATTCTCGATGATCCGAAATGCTTCGGCAATGTCATCAATTTGGGCAATGACGAGGAAATTTCGATCAAGGGGCTGGCCGAGAAAGCGATAGAGCTGACCGGCAGTTCTAGCGAAATTCAGTACGTCACCTATGACGAAGCCTACGGCGAAGGGTTTGAGGACATGCGCCGCCGCGTGCCGAGCCTTGAAAAAGCAGGCCGTTTGATCGGTTACAAGCCAACCCGAACCCTTGCGGACATCATCAATGATGTAGCAAACGAATACAAAGGATCGTCGTCTGCTGTTCAGGTTTAATGAAAGTTTTGAATTTATCTACATCATTTTTTGCTCGCACGGCTGTTGTTTTATTTATCGTCGGAGTGCTTTCTCTTGCTGTTATTGCTCAAAGCGGAGGTATTAAAGGCAAGGTTCGCAACAATCGCGGTGACGGCATCGCGGGAGCGACCATCACCGTCCGACAGGACGGAAAAGACCTCAAAACTGTTCGCTCCGATGCTAAAGGCAATTTTGAATTGACCGGAATTCGATCCGGAACGTATAACGTCGTGTTTGATGCAAACGGATACAGTTCGGGTGTTCTATACGCAGTTAAAGTAGAAGGCGGCGTTCGCGACCTTGGCACGCGGCTGGTTCTTGGGGTGGATCAGGGAACACAGGTAATTGTCCGCGGCAGCGTGTTTTATCGCGAGGGAACAAGCGTCACAGGTGCAAAGGTCGAGCTAGAGCTCGTAAATTCGGACGGGTCAACAAAAAGTTTGGGAAGCGCTTACACCAACATCAGCGGCGATTTCTCCTTCAGACGTCCCGAAGGGGCAGCAAAACTCCGTGTCACGGCAAAGTTCAAAGGAGTTTCGGGGAGCAAGGAGATCGACGTAACCAACGCTGCGATTTACCGAACAGCGATCACGCTGGACATTTCAAGAACC
>JBQTJB010000278.1:0-7598 GCA_052387555.1 Blastocatellia bacterium
GCTTCGGTCAAATTATCCGCCCGTTCCCAGCCGAGCATTTCGGGAACGTGAGCGTTTTCGGCACCGGCTACTATGACCTTGCCTACGTGCTGGCGGCCGTTCTCGCCCCAGTACCACATGAAGAACGGGTGGGCACCGTGATAGGCATTGCCGCGCCGATACATTTCGATGTATGCCGGATTGGTCGCAAATTCGCGCTCGTATTTTTCACGCAGATAAAATGCGTCACGCGATTCCGGCAGCAGCCGATGAAAAAACTCGATATACGAAGGGTGAAAATTATGGTCGAACTCGTCAAAGCACGGATGTGTGATGATCATCACGCCGCCTTTTCGCAGCAAAGGCTTGTTGCGGTACATATTAAAGTGATACCCAAGCGCCATCACCTGGACAAGCAGCGGATTGAGCGCCGAATAGACATTGTACGGCGAGATGTCCGGAATGCCCGAAATTAAAATATCGCACTGGCCCTTGACCGGAATTTCGTACTGCCGGTAATTAAGATCCAGTATCTTGTCGTGTACAGGTTCCGTCTTGCCGGCGAAACATCCGATTAGCTCGTACTGCGCCGGGATCGCGTGCAGCATCTTTCGACGCGCGGCTCGCGGCATTTTTGAAAAAGTACGCGCCATCGCTTCCCATTTCATCCTGTCCATGAACGAGAATTCGTCCTCGTTTCGCGTCAGGATGTCGTAGCCATCGGGGAACATCTTGTTGTTTAGGGCGGTCTCGATGTGAAACACCTTGCAGTTTTCATCGACCAGCTTGCCGAGACGGATGACCTTGTGATTCAGCTCCGACGCGGGCGGGTCCATGTAAGAATGCGAATCTCGGATCGTCTGCGGCTCGTGGTGTGCACGCAAAGATTCGTAATCGCACAGTCCGACCGCGACGGACTTGTGGCCGCCGTCCATCGGGACGAGGTTGATGTTGAGATAGATCAGCAGATCGCTCTCGATCGCGCGTTTGTTCACGCGGAGCGGCTCGTTATGCCGCGTGTGGCCGAGCGTGACCAGGCCGTCGTCGTCTTCGGCATCGTGGTTGTAATAGCGGTCGGGGTAATATTCGTCAAAGATCGCAGTGCCGACCATCCGCTTCATTTCCCACGCGGTCATCTTGCGGTGCAGGCTGTTGGCGATGATCAGGTGAATATCGTCCACGCCGTTGGCCGCGCACATGTCCAGCACCACCTCCAGCATCGTCTGCCGCATATCCGGCAAAGCCATCGGCGGCAGCGGCAGCGAGATGTCGTCCATCGCGATCGTCACGCGCATCCCCGGCTCAAGCAGCGCGTACAGCGGCTCCATCTCCAGCGGGTGATTCACCGCATACCGTATCGCCGCCTCGCGATTAGGCAGCCCCTTGATCGGCGGATTCGGATAAATGACCCGCGTCCCCACCGGAATGTCCTCAAGGATAAAATCCTCCCCATTCGGCATGATCCGCGGCGCCGAGTCCTTGTCGATATACACGATCGATTCGTGCGTTTTGCGTCGTAATGCTAGTGCCATTGTGTTGTCTATTCGCCAGATCTAAACGGTTTGCCGGCAAGCGTGTTAATGCGATTCGTCAGCGATACACCGGAGTCGCCGATCGAGAGATCAAATAATTTAGGTTTTATCCCGTCGCGTACCCACGAAATATGAACCTGTGCAGCCTTCTCTGGATGACCGATCTCCAAAATCACAAACGAATATTCGGGCGGATCGGGATCACCACTGGCGCTTCGAATTTCCCGGATACGATCTTCCAGTTCCAAGTTTCTTCGTAAATTAGGCTCGGAATCATACTCGGCCAAGACTTCAGCAACGGCCGTCATCCGCCTCACAAATTCCGTTTCGCTCACGTTAGCTTTCATGAAGTCGGAAGAATTCTGATATAGCGGTTTGAACTCCCGACTTGCGAAGGCGCCTCGAAATTCCCAGACAAGCGAGTCAGGGTCAGAGTAATAGCCTTGGAGAGCGAGATATCCACAATAAAAAGCCACAGTTGCGAAAAGCAGAGTCGCGGTCAATCCAGTCAGGTTCTTTTTCGACATATGAGTTAAACTCCTACGATATAAGACCGTCGAATCCCCGAATCGCCTCAATAATCGTCTCAACCGCCCTCACATAAAACTCCGACTGAATGTTCGCGAAATCATCGGTCGGGCGATGGTAGTCCTTGTGGTCCTCGACGCCGAAGTAGATCCACGGAATCTTTTCCCGATAGAAAATGAAGTGATCCGATTGCGGCGTCCAATCATCGTCGCCCAGTTCCCTTCGATCGTGACCGAACAAAAGCTTAACTTTTGCTCTCTTTTGCGCGGCTTCCATTGCCGGCCTCAACTGCGGATAATGAGACAAGCCAGCCGCGTAAAGCTCACCTTTGTCGTTCTGCGAGATCATGTCCAGGTTTACGTTTAGCAGAATCGATTCCTTTTTGATCGGAAGATTTGCCATGAAGTGCAGACTGCCCTGATACGTTTGTTCTTCAGCATCAAATGCAACAAATAACAACGAATGATCGGGTCGGTGCCTCTGAAAATAGGATGCAATAGCAAACAATGCAGCGGTACCGGAGGCATTGTCGCTGGCTCCGTTGTACGTCAGGCCATTTTCGATTCCGAGATGATCGTAATGGGCGGAAATAACAATGTACTTCTCGCGATACTTTTTGCCTTTTATCAGGCCAATAAAATTTACACCGGGCGGCGTCATGGCAAGAGTTCGATATCTAATAACAAACTCTTGCCGAAATGATTTTCCGATGGTTTTCAATTTGGATTCTTCGAAACTGCGATCCAAATATGAGCGAGATAATTCGATCGACGGTCGATCCGCCGACCGTCCTTCCAGTTCGTCGGACGCCAAATACTCAACATCACGGAGCAGTTGACCGGTGTCAAAATATTTAGAGGTCGGCCCAGTCTGAGCCTTTAACCGCGATTGCCCGAGCACCACAGCGCAGGTGGTCAGTAACAGGGCCATTGCCAACGCGATTCGAGTCTTCTCCAAACTTCCAATTTCCATAATTATCCCTCCCAATTAAGAGCTTACTTTAAGTCCAACACTGCCCAGTCATGCTGCAACGCCGTCTGCTTCAGACGGAAATCGGGACAGACTGCTACCGGATGGCCGACGATTGAGAGCATCGGCAGATCGGAGATACTGTCCGAATAAGCATATGAATCGGAAAGATTAATGTTTTCGCGTTCCGCATATTCGCGTATCCATTTTGCCTTTGTCGCAGACGCCATCACAGGCGGCAGAACGCGGCCGGTTGCGTAGCCATTCACAAATTCCAAACGGTTCGCAACAAAATCATCGATACCGAGATGATCCATCAGCCGTTCGATAGTGAAATCCAAGGCCCCGGTCAGCACAACCTGCCGTTGGCGGATCTTCTTGCCTTGGGCGATCAGCTCGGGCGTGCCAGGAAAGATCGCCGGTTTCAGTACTTCCTCAAAAAGCTCATCAGAAAAATATCGAAGCCGGTCCTGCGAAAACCCGGAATAGCTTTTGAAAAACACTTCGTTAAATACGTTGCGCGAATAGAGATCGGTCAGTCCAAAGAAGGGCAGTTTTGCCAGAGTCCCGACCGATTTTTTTGCCGTCTGCCACAATCCTTGCTGCCGCTTGGCGTAGAACCCTAGCGTATGTACGAGATTTGTGCTGACCAAAGTGCCTTCAAGATCGTAAAATGCGGCTGCATTTCCGTTTTTATTCATAGGTACAATGTGTTACGTTTATGAATCTTCAGCGTCGAATTGCAAATTTAGAAGAATGATAACACTAAGACGCAAATTTGCTATATGAATCAGTACAAACTTTACAAAATTATTGCAATTGTAATTACATCGTATCTACTTTCTGGGTGCTCATCAGCGACGTATAGCGAAACTCCAGCCAGTTCCGCATCTAAATCGCCTACACCTGAAGCGATAGCCGCCGCAGATCAACTTTTTAAGGAAAGGCTGAGCATTGAAAAGCTTCGAGAAGCAGTAAAGCTTATGTCCGATATGCGCGATCCGGCCAACAGAAACTTTGAGGTCGAATGGAAATTTGCGAAATACAGTTTTTTTCTCGGCAAAATGCTGAAGGAAGAGAAGGAAAGCGAGGCGGTGTTTGCGAAAGGCAGGGATGCCGGGAAGATAGCGTCTAAGATAGATGTGAGCCGCCCCGAAGGCCATTTCTGGTACGCAGCCAATCTTGGCGAGCTGTCGCGGCAAAGCCCGATAACCGTTGGCTTGAAATCGGTAGACGATATTCGCGAATCTATGAACATAGTTCTGGAAATTCAGCCGGGCTATCAGGGAGCAAGCGCTTACGACGCCCTCGGCCAACTGGAATTAAAGACCCGTCTAACCGGCGGAAAAGCGGAAAAAGCAGCTGAATTTCTCGAAAAGGGATTGTCGGTCTCACCGGACAATGCAAATATTAAACTGCATCTCGCCGAGGCTTATTTTGCATTAAAAAAAGACGCTGAAGCCATTAGACAGCTTAATGACATTATAAAAATGAAACCGCACCCGGATTATCTTTTGGAGCACGAAATTGCCGTGCAAGAGGCAAAAAAGATTCTTGCTCGGAAATCTTAAAACCGAACTATTAATGTCAATATGCGACGTGCAATCTTTCCCGGCTCTTTCGATCCGCTAACGAACGGCCACTTGGACGTGATAAAAAGAAGCGCTCCGTTATTTGACGAGATGATAATCGCTGTGCTCAATAATCCAGACAAGCACCCGATGTTTTCGGTCGAGGAACGCTGCTCGATGATCAAAGAGATATTGCCTGAGCTGAACGGTTTCGACTGCCGGCTTATCGTCGACAGTTTTTCGGGGTTGACTGCCGAGTTTGCAAAAAAACGGGGTGCGTCCGCAATTGTCCGAGGCATTCGAGCCGTGAGCGACTACGAATACGAGCTGCGAATGGCCTTGATGAACAGAAAGCTTGAACCGACGATAGAGACCGTTTTTCTCATGGCTGACGAGGAATTTTCATACGTTTCTTCCACCCTGATGAAACAAGTTTTCGAACTTGGCGGCCGAGTCGAGGGACTAATTCCGCCGTCGGTTGAGGCAAAGATGCGGGAAAAGCTAAGTTGAGCCGCCGAGACGCAAAGAAGCCGAGAATTTAAGAGTATTCTCCACAGATGAACGCAGATAAAACATTTCTCCAAAGAAAGTTGATTTCGATGGCTAAAATACGTTCAGGATATATCCGTGTTCATCGTAAATCCGGTCCATCTGCGGTTATGTTTTCCTCTCTGCGTCTTTGCGGTAAAATAATTTTATGACGAATCCCTTCCCCGTCTCGAACCACGTCGCACAAATGAAAGCATCGTCTACGCTTAAAGCCGGTCAGGCTGCAGCTGCTCTACGCGATGCCGGCCACGATGTGGTCGATCTGACAGTCGGCGAGCCGGATTTCGACACGCCGGAATTTATCAAGGAATACGCCCGCGAAGGGCTGGCGAAAGGATTAACAAAATACACATCGAGTGCCGGAACCAGGTTTTTTCAGGAATCGATAGCCTCATTTTATGCCGAGCAGTTCGGAGCAAATTTTTCGCCAACCGAGGTTGCCGCATCGTGCGGCGGAAAGCAAGCGTTGTTCAATGCGGCTTGTACGCTGCTCAATCAGGGCGACGACATTCTGATTCCAAAACCGTACTGGGTGACGTTTCCCGAAATCGCGACATTTTGCAGGGCGAACAATGTCTTCATCGAACCCGAAGAAACCGATTTTGTCCTGACGGCGGATCAGGTTCGCGACGCGATCACCGACAAAACAAAGCTGCTAATCATCAATTCGCCGAATAACCCAACTGGCCGCGTCGTTCCACCGAACGAAATGCGGTGGATCATCGAAACCTGCGCGGAGCACGGCGTTTATGTTTTGACTGACGAATGCTACCTCTTTTTTGCGTATCCGCCCAGTGAGGTTTTCACATCAGCTGCTCTGCCAAGCGAATTGCGTGATTTTGTCTGCGTGGCCGGCAGTTTTTCGAAAACCTACGCGATGACCGGCTGGCGGGCTGGCTACACGGTTGCGAATCAATATTGGACAAAAGCGATGGTCAAATTGCAAAGCCATTCAGCTACGCATCCGACCTCGTTCGTGCAATACGCGTGTGCAAAGGCGATGCAGGACATCGAGCAGACGCTCGGAGCCGTCCGATCAATGACCGCCGAATACGAACGCCGAAAAAACTGGCTTATCCCGAAGCTTAACGAGATCGACGGCTTTAAATGCGCGATGCCCGAAGGCGCTTTTTACGCGTTTGTCGATGTGAGAGAGATGCTTCGCGGTGAATTTGCCACATCGGCGGACATTGCGGATAAATTGCTGAAAGAGGCTCATGTCGTCGTCACTGACGGCGCGGGATTCGGTGCGGACGGGTTTTTGCGATTGTCTTACGCAACGTCTATGGAAAATCTCGAACGAGCTGTGAAAGCGATGAAGCAGATATTCGACGGATCAAATTAGTCCGCAAAGACGAGGTGAAAGCCGTTCAGGTCACGCACGACGACCTCAGTGCTCTCATAAATGCGTGTCACAGGACCTTCCAAAATGTCGGCTCCGCTCGACGTCAGTTCCTGAAAGATCGCTTCGACGTCAGACACCCAAATATATAGATCGAAACTGCCGCTTCGCACCTTTGCGTTTGAAGTTCCAGCCGATTCTGACTTGCCAAAATGAATTTCAACTCCGTCGCGGGCAACCATTGAATAAACCGGCGGCTCAGCCCAATAACCTAAAATCTTAAAGCCGAGAACATCGCGATAATATTCAGCCGTTGCAACAACGTCCGGAACCACGAGTTGCGGCGCGGCGCTTTTTAGTTCTGCTTTCTTCATTCGTGCGATCGTGGCTTATTCAGTCTCAGCCTCCGGTCATCATCAGCCCGATTTCTTCGAACGAAGCTGTTTTCGGGTCGACCTCGCCGACTATTTCGCCTTCGCGAATAACTAAAAGACGGTCGGCAAGAGCAGTCACTTCCTCCAATTCGGCGGAAACGAGCAAAACGGCGGAGCCGGCGTCGCGCAGCTCGATCAATTTTCGATGGATGAATTCTATGGCCCCGATATCGACGCCGCGTGTCGGCTGAGACACCAACAAGAGTTTCGGTTTCAATTCGAATTCGCGTCCGATGATAAGTTTCTGCTGATTGCCGCCGGAAAGCGACTTTGCCGGAAGGTCGGCATTTGGCGGACGAACGTCAAAATTTTCGATGATTTCCGCGATCCGCTTATCTATGACTGCATCGTTCATAAACCCTGACGCAGCCGCTATGGGTGCCCGGTAATGAACCCCCAGGATGGAATTTTCTGACAGATCTGATTGAAGCAGCAAGCCGCGTTTATGACGGTCTTCGGGAATATGAGCGATGCTGAGTTCCTTCAACTGACGTGCATTCATATTCGTCACGTCCTTTCCGGCGAAACTTATGGAACCACCCGACGCTTTTGCGAGACCGGCTAGAGCCTCGACCAGTTCGGTCTGGCCGTTTCCTTCGATACCGGCTATGCCGACGATCTCGCCCGAACGAACACTGAATGAAACTTTGTTTACCGCAATATCATGTTTGCCCTTAATCGAAAGATTCTTGAC
>JBQTJB010000279.1:0-2910 GCA_052387555.1 Blastocatellia bacterium
TAGGAACGGACGCCCCATCTGCCCCATCTGCCCCGTTGGCCCCCGCGCCCCGCAGCGGGGCACTTTGAGATCGTTCCGAAAGCGACGGCAGCGACGCCAGCCGCGAACCGCGCGTCTGGCTTTGCAATGGCTTCGACGGAATCGTCGGTACGGACGCGGGAACACCGGAGGAAACTTCAGGTTTTGGGCTTTGGACTCTGGACTTTGGACTTATCCCTTCGGGCAATTCGACAGACAGATCTCCGACGCCAAGCTCCTGTAAATACAATACTTGCTCTCTCACATCGGAGATCAGCTCGGATATTTCTGTTTTTTGTGACATTTCTCGATCAGGCTTTTCTCAATCTTACTATCTCATCGAGAATTTTGTAAGCCAGATCGCGTTTAGACATCAGCGGAAGTTCGATTTCGGAATCGCTTGCCCGTGAAATAATCGTAGCGATATTTGTATCGGTATCGAATCCCGCTCCCTCAGCGGTAATGTCGTTGGCAACGACCATGTCGAGATTCTTTTTCTCCATTTTCGATCGTGCATAGCCGACGACATCGTTCGTTTCGGCGGCAAAACCTACAACAAGCATTCCGTTCGAGCGGTTTTTCGAGACATCGGCGAGAATATCCGGCGTTTTCGTCAGTTCCAGCATCAATGTGTCCTTACCTTCTTTTTTTATCTTCGCGTTTGCCGCGTTGCTCGGTCGATAATCGGCAACCGCCGCTGAGCCTATAAAAATCGTCGCTTTCGGCAATTCCTTCATAACTGCCGCGTGCATTTCCTCAGCCGATGCAGCACGGATCAAGTTGATATTTGCGGGCGGATCGACCGTAGTAACACCCGCGACAACCGTAACTTCCGCACCTCTCGCTGCCGCAGCCTCGGCAACCGCAAAACCCATTTTTCCTGAGGAATGATTTGAGATAAATCGAACCGGGTCGATGGCCTCTCGGGTTCCGCCGACGGTAATTAGCAACCTTTCGGCTGCTAAGTCCCCTGTCCCATGTCCCATGTCCAAAGTCGATCCATGGCCTTGGACTTTGAGCTTTGGACTTGGGACCAACAAGCCCAAAGCTTGTTGCACGATATTCTCCACATCCTCAAGTTTCCCCGTCCCGACCGTCTTGCACGCCAATTCGCCCGCGACCGGCTCGACAAAATACACGCCGTCTTTCTTTAGCTGCTCGATATTTCTTTGCGTCGCCGGATTTTCCCACATCGTCGTGTTCATCGCCGGTGCGATCAAAACCGGGGCGTTCGAGGCGAGATAAGTAGATGAAAGAAAATCGTCGGCGACGCCGTTGGCAAATTTGGCAATGATATTGGCGGTCGCCGGCACGATCAGCAGCAGATCGATGTTCTGCGAAAAATTGATATGAGCGATCGGGTCTGGGTTTTCGGGGTCGTAATCATCGACGATCACGTACTTATCGGTCAACGCCCGAAACGTCAGAGGCTGGACAAACTCCGTCGCGTGCTTCGTCATCGCCACCGACACGTCGCAGCCCGACTTTTGCAGCGAGCGCATCACCTCAACGGCCTTATACGCCGCGATCCCGCCCGTCACGCCTAAACCTACTTTGTATTTACTCATCGCTATAACTTTCCGGAATAAGTAAAAACTTACAGTTAATAAGTGATAACCAAACGCTATAACTTCTCAGTTATCACTTATCCCGAAGATAAAAAGCTTGGCGACACGTCTGCTCACCGCCATAATTCTACACCTAACCATGTGGTTTGCGGTAAGCCGGACTGTGGTTATCCACGCTGAGAATGATCGAGCGACGTGTTAGAATCGCTTCGGTAATATGATCCAGGCAAAGCTTTTCGAGGCGACAAACGAGGCGGTCGAGATCGAAACCGTTCTGCTCTGCGCGCTCGGCGATTTCCAATCGCGCGGAAAGGTTCTTGCCGACCGTGAACTCGCCCTCGACCGGCTGCACGGAGCATTTCTGCGGGCTTTCGCAAAATTCGGCATTACAGAACTTTCCTACGAGCAGATCGTCGAAGGCCTGCGAAACCTCGGCGTAATAGTAACCGAAATTCCGAGCTTCGTCGCAAAACGGCCGTTTCGTATTATTGTATCCACGCAGTTGGCTAAAAGCTCTCGTGATTTGTTTCAAGAGCGGCAGTATTCCGATTAGAGGTAGCAAATTATGAAAAGGCTTTTGCTAGGATTTCTGGTTTTCGTTGTCACGTTTTTGATCGGGTATTTTGTAGTCCCCGATTTTCAAACGACGATTGAAGACCAAACGCCATCACAAATGGTCGAGCGAGTTACGCAACTCAACGCGAATTTCGCGCCCGTTGTTCCTTTACCAAGAGACGAAGATTTCGTACCCGAATTTCGCGACCTACCGAATTTCGATGACTTAGAGTTTGATCAGCCAATCGGAGAAGTTATCGATATTCTTGAAGATGGAATCTACAGACAGAGTGAAGTCGTTGCAAGGAATGGCGAATCCTGGCTTGTGCTGGTAAAACAGTACGGCAACTATTCACTTATAAACTCTAAGGCGTCTGTAAAAAAGTTAAAGTCAATAAGCTGGCCAGGTGAGGAGCATGATGCGAAGTTATCGTTCTCAGGAAAAGGCAAACCTTTTATTGCATTCAGAAAGATTCGAGGTTTGAAGCAGGGTCTTGTTATAACGGTTTTTCACAAACCATTATGGGGGGAGAATTCAGACGGAAAACCTGAATTTGAGGAACTGGCCGACGGCTACAACCATAGATTTGAGTTAGACTCTAAAATATACACTCTCCGCACCTCCAAAGGCATGACCCATGACGGCACAAAGGTTGCCGTCCTTGTGCTTGACTTTGGCGGCAAAAGCCAAGTGATCAAAAAGACTCACCACGTTCCGACCGACGACAGGGACATCATGGGCAGCCTCCTATGGTCAGGCGACCTTGAC
>JBQTJB010000280.1:0-2464 GCA_052387555.1 Blastocatellia bacterium
TCAGATACGCCGTATCCATCCCCGGCTTCATGCGGATAAATGCGATATTCCACACCGATCCGTTTCGGTATGGACGATTGACCTGGGCGAAAACGACGGCGCTCAACGTGAGCAAGAGTACTACCAGTGTGCTGACAAATATACGCTTGTGTTTCATATTTTTCTCCTATCATTGTCGGTTGAGTGCAAGTTCGGATGGTTTTGTTCGACGGCCGCACTCGTTCCGGCAGTCGGAACCAACTTCACTTCTTGATTAAGACATCTGCAAATCAAATATTGCCTTTCTAACCTGATAAACGTGACCGGAGACAAAATAGGGTCACAGAAGGCGAAAGAAAGTTTTTATTAATTATGATTTGTATCCTATACTCGGTGCGTAACCCGATCCGAAAAACAAATTGAATTGAATGGTTGACGCTTCTTCTCATCAAATCACGCATCTTTTGGCTAAATGGAGTGAGGGCGATGAATACGCTCTTGAGGAATTGATGCCGCTTGTTTACGATGAGCTTCGACGAATGGCGAGAAGCTATCTGCGAAGGCGGCCGGGGAATACATTTCAGACGACGGATTTGATTCACGAAACTTACGTGAAACTTGCCAAAAATAACGAACGGGAATGGCAGAACCGCGCTCATTTCTTTGGCGTAGCCGCCACGGCGATGCGCCACATTTTGGTTGACTATGCAAGATCAAAGCAAAGCCAAAAACGGGGTGGCTGGCAGGAAAGACGCTCGTTGCGGGACGACATTGCAGAAACGTGCGCCGAATCAGCTCAGGTTGTCGCGCTAGATGACGCATTAAATGGCCTGGCGGAGCTCGATCAAAGGAAAAGCCGCGTCGTCGAACTAAAGTACTTCGGCGGCCTGACAAACGAAGAGACTGCCGAGTTATTAAAAATTTCTGTCGAAACGGTTAAACGCGACTGGCGTTTTGCCCGTACCTGGCTCTTGCGCGAATTGGATGGAACGCAGAACGGATGAGCTTTTTCTCAAAGATTTTCCGTTTGTATTAATGATGGGAAGAACGCGACTCGAACAGATCGAAGATATTTACCAAGCTGTTATCGATCAGCCTAAGGCAAGACGCAGCTCGTTCCTGGACGATTCCTGCGGCGAAGACGACGAACTTCGCCGTGAGGTCGAATCTCTTCTGCGTTACGAGGATGCAAGTTCCAACTTTATGGACTCGCCTCCGGCCTTGCTTGCGGCTGAGATGCTTGCTCAGGAAGACGAAAAGCACACCTTAGTCGACGGACAGATACGTCACTACAGGATCGAGCGGCTTCTTGGGGAAGGCGGCATGGGCGAAGTTTATCTGGCCGAGGATACACGGCTGCACCGCCGTGTTGCCCTGAAAGTTCTCCCCCAAAGCATAGTTGGCGACGCCGAGAGGTTAATGCGGTTCGAGCGCGAGGCTCAGGCCGCGTCGGCTCTCAATCACCCGAATATTTTGACCGTTCATGAGTTCGGTGAAGATAAAGGCGTCCATTTCATTGCTTCGGAATTTGTCGAGGGACTGACCCTGCGGCATAGGCTAGTTGCAGGCAGGCTGGAAACGGTTGAAGCCCTGGAAATTGCTATTCAGGTCTCATCGGCGCTGTCTGCCGCTCACGAGTCAGGAATTACCCACCGCGACATCAAGCCTGAAAATATAATGGTCAGGCGGGACGGGTATATCAAAGTACTTGACTTCGGTTTGGCGAAACTTACTCAGAAACAATCTCCGTCAACGAGCGCGGGATCGGAGGACCCAACCCAGGCTCTGCTTCGAACAAAGCCGGGTGCGGTAATGGGTACAGCCGCGTATATGTCGCCCGAACAGGTTCGCGGCCGTCACGTAGATGCGAGGACGGATATCTGGAGTTTGGGAGCTGTTATCTATGAGATGGTTACAGGCCGCAGGCCGTTTTCAGGTGAGACTCAGGCAGACACTTTCGTTTCCGTGCTTTCGAGTGAACCGGCTCCATTGTCTTCATACGTGCATGATCTCCCCGCAGAGCTGGAGTGGATAGTTTCAAAAGCTCTCACAAAAAACGTCGACAGTCGTTATCAAACCTCGAAAGAGCTTCGGGCCGATCTGGACAGGATAAAAAAGCGGATCGAATTTGACGAAAACCTAAGGCGTTCGGCGGCGGGCAAGTCGCAAAATGATGGAGCACAGGACGAAGAAATCCCTTCGATTGTTGGACAAGCTGTGCCGACAGCGGGAGACGCCGCCGGACCTACGAGCGGCGGACAAGATGAATGGCCGGGCGCGCGATCCTTTTGGTCGTCGCCAAGCATTGCAGTTGCGTTTCGGCAGGCTCACAGCCATAAGGTTGGCTCCTTGATCGTCACTCTGGTTCTCTTCGCAATTATTTCGTACGCCGTATTCCTTGTGTTTTTTGATCGCTTGGCAAGGGCCCAAATCTTTTCTATCGCTGTTCTTCCGTTTGATAATCTAAGCGGGAACCCGGACCTGG
>JBQTJB010000281.1:0-9357 GCA_052387555.1 Blastocatellia bacterium
AGATGATAATAATGTTGCGTTCACTTATGCCGGAGGTGAGGCATTTGGTCTTGGGTTAACGGATATTGAATCTGGTCAAACAAGAACTCTTGCTTCAAGAAATGTATTTGCCGAAACCATTCATTGGAGCGATTCCGGTGACGGTGTTCACTATTTTGAAACTACTACCGAGAACACAAATTTGAATCTCGCCGAGCCTGCTTATTCCCGCAGTCTTTTCCACGACTATGTAAGATGGGCCAGGCTTGATAAAGGAACCACTGTACAGAATGAGAGGCTCGGGCTTTTAAAACAATTCGTTTCGGTCGATCCGGCATTGTCAGGGAAATCATCAAATGCAGCACTGGCGGGGTTTCCGAATCTCGAACAGGTCTCCTATGAAACGACCGGGTTGGATTCATTCAAATCACAAAAAAAGCAAAATCAGGAAGGTACTTTTGGCTTTCGAACGGTTGCCCCTGACGGAAAGCACGAAGTATCTGGTAATGACCTTCTCGGCGTTGGCAACCTGGTTGGCCGCGATGTTAGTTCAGGTAATTCAATAAGGCTTGGCGCGGGCCGTTTAGTAAAAGTTCTCAATTCAGGAGCGATCTTAAATGAGTTTTCTCGCCAGGGAAACGTCTTGAAATTTGTCGATTGGAAAGGGCAGGAAACCGTGCTCGGCCTCACAACCGTAAACTTCAACCTGCCGATGCAAAATTCGGTTATGATCCAGGGCGGGGTCGCCTACCAGTCACCAGGAAACTGTAATATTTCCGCGCATTCAGGACATTTGGAGTACGCCTACGATTTTCAGAGACAGGTCGTCGGCACACACGTACTCTCGACTGCCGATGGCCTTGTCGTTTTTAACACATCATCTGCAACGTGCAATTCGGTGCAAACAACTTGTCCCGACTATTCCGCGGGCGGTTGTCCGGGCTCGTTTTTGGGCAATGTCGTGGTTATTCAACATGCTGACGGAACCTACTCCAAATATGCCCATATGGAGACGAATTCTCCTCAGGCAGTCGTCGGAACATCCGTCAATCAAGGATTGTATATTGGACGGCAAGGCCATACAGGGTCGACCGGCGGCAGCTTCAACAATTGTGGCGACCACCTGCATTTTCAGAGGCAATCGTCACCCGACATTTACGGACAGTCGGTATCGATCGATTTTGCGGATGTTGCGGTTGAACCGCTCTCTTGCGGGACGACTTACACTTCTGGAAGCACCGAAATCACACACACCATCTCCCCGAGTTCGCAGAGCTATGGCATTGGCGGCGGAAGCGGAACCGTCAGTGTAACATCGACAGGCGGAACATGGACGGCAGCAAGCAACAATTCCTGGATAACCATAAATAATCCGGGCAGCGGGGTTGGCAATGACACTGTCGCTTACACGGTCGCCGATAATTCGGCGGGCGGACCTCGCACCGGTACGATGACCGTAGGCGGTCGCATTTTTACCGTGACCCAAAGCGGCACACAACCCGCTAACGTACCTCCAACGGTTAATGCCGGGAGCGACCAAGCGGTGACGTTACCTGCTGGCGCGTCTTTGTCCGGTACGGCGACCGACGATGGATTGCCAAATCCACCGGCAATCTTAACAACTACTTGGAGCAAAGTAAGCGGGCCAGGAACGGTAGTGTTCAGCAATGCGAACTCATTGAACACAACCGCAAACTTTAGCCTTTCCGGAATCTATATTCTGCGTCTTACTGCTAACGACGGCGGCATCTCGGTGAACGACGATCTGGTAGTGACCGTCAACGTTATCGGCGCGGGCGGAATTCTTTCAAGCACCCGTACGGCCACCCCGTCAAACGTGGACCTGACCGGCGAAGGAACTTCGGACTGGGCTCACTGGGGATTGACCACTGAAACAAGCTTCGATCATAAGAGCGGAGTCACACATCAAATCAGCGATTACACAAATATCGGCAACGTAAGCATCCTCAGATATACGGGTGACGCAACTTCGTATTCGTGGTCTGATGGAACACCGACGCCCGCGGTAAGCACAGATACCGGCGTGTTTACCTACGACGTTGGAAACGGTTTTCAATTGACCGCTCCTGCGGATACGACCCATAGAACGCTGAAACTTTATGTTGGATTGTGGCGAGCAGGCGGGCGGCTGGAAGCCACATTGAGTGATGGAAGCGCGTCTCCACTCATTGACACGTCGTTAATAAATTCAAACGGGGCGAGCGACACAATTTATTCCATAAATTATCAAGCCGCGAGTAGCGGGCAAAACCTGATTTTAAAGTGGACAATAGATAGCAGTTTTCACTCCATAGGAAATATTTCACTTAAATCTGCCACGTTGGGCATTACTCCGCCGCCGGTGAATCAGACGCCTGTAGCGAATGCGGGAGCGGATCAGGCGGTGACGCTTCCGGCGGGTGCGTCTTTGGCGGGTACGGCCAGCGATGACGGCCTGCCGAATCCTCCGTCGGTGCTGACGACAACGTGGAGCACGGTCAGCGGCCCCGGAGCGGTGGCCTTCGGCAATGCGAACGCGTTGAACACGACGGCCGGTTTCAGTGCGGCCGGAACGTATGTTTTGAGATTGACGGCAAGCGACGGCACATTGACGGCGGCGGACGATATTACGGTGACGGTCAACCCGGCCGGGACGGGATCGCTTTCGGTGAGCGGTGCGGTGACGCCGACGGGTGCCCTGAATCTGTCTGCCGAGGGGACGGCTGACTGGGCACACTGGGGATTGAACGGCACTGCCATCAACCGCAGGAGCGGGGTTACGCAGCAGATAAGCAACTACACGGCCATCGGCGGCGGGAACATACAGCAGTTCACCAATAACACGACGCTCTACAACTGGACGGGAGGCACGCCGACGGCATCGGCATCGGGCGTCGATAGAGGATTGTGGGTGATCGGCCTCAATAACGGCTATCAGGTCACGGTGCCGGCCGACACCGCGACGCGCACGCTCAGGATGTATGTCGGGCTGTGGGCTGCGGGCGGGCGGTTCGAAGCGAGTTTGAGCGACGGAAGTGCTCCTGTTTATGCGGACACGTCGGCGGTAAGCTCGACGGCGACGATCAACCGGGTCTACACGTTGAACTATCGGGCGGCGTCCGCCGGACAGACATTGACTCTCAGATGGACGGTCAATCAAACCTTCAATGCCTGGAGCAACGTCACGCTGCAGGCCGCCACTCTTGCCGGCGGCCCCGCTCCTACCCCGACTCCGACACCAACACCAACCCCGACACCTTCTCCATTTAGCGAATTTCAAAGTTCCTCTTCGGCCCCATTTGCCCAATGGGGTACACATGTTGCAACCGATTCAAATGGAAATTTTGTAGTTGTTTCGCAGAACAACCTTCAAGATGGGAGCGGATGGGGTATTTTTGGCCGCCGGTTCAATTCGGCTGGAACACCACTAGGAAATGAGTTTCAAATAAACACCTTTACTCCTGGCAATCAGTTTGCTCCACGTGTCGCCTTTGACTCGGGCGGTAATTTTACCGTTGTTTGGGAAAGCACTAATTCAGATGGCAACGGGTATGGAATTGCATGCCAAAGGTACGATTCGAACGGAAATCCAATAGGCGGTGAGTTTCAGGTTAATACAACTACAGTTAACAGCCAGAATAATCCGTTCATTGCCATGAGACCAAGCGGTGAATTCGTCGTTATATGGGTCAGCGATCTGCAAGACGGGAGTTTGGGCGGGATTTATGGTCAGCGTTTTAACGCGGCAGGAAATCCTGTTGGCGGAGAGTTTCAATTAAATACGTACACAACGGATGAGCAAAGGCAGCCGGTGGTTTCTATGGATACGAACGGGAATTTTGTGGCCGTTTGGGAAAGTAACGGCCAGGACGGAAGCGGTCGCGGAGTTTATGCCAGACGCTACAGTTCAACCGGAGTTCCACAAGGTCCGGAATTTCGTGTCAATACACAAACAGCCAGCGACCAGCAGGAACCGTGGGTAAGCGTGAATGCTACAGGTAATTTTGTTGTTTCCTGGAATAGTGCCGGACAAGACGGCAGCGGCACAGGAATCTTTGCCCAGCGTTTTGACTCTGCCGGTGCTCCCCAAGGAAGTGAGTTTCAGGTAAATACCTTTACTTCTACGGATCAAGGTTATTCATCAGCGGCTATGGACGCCGTCGGTAATTTTGTACTCGTGTGGGAAAGTAACGGCCAGGACGGAAGCGGCAGAGGGATTTATGGACAACGCTATAACACAAATGGAACCGTTCAGGGCGGAGAGTTTCAGTTAAATACTTACACACTTAACGATCAGTTCGGTCCCTTTGTGTCAATGTCTACGAATAATATTTTTGTAGTTATTTGGACCAGTTTTGGCCAGGACGGCAATTTCGAGGGAGTCTACGGCCGACAATTCTTGTTTTAGCCCGCTGAATTTTTGCATAACTCCTGGATTCTATTTTTTAGATGGCTGAGTCTTTAGATTCTGCAACGATAGCCGTTCAACTGAGTAAGAAGAACTATGTCACAACCAGTGTCCACAGCATCGATGGAATCACCTGCTGAGATTGAAGGCTCAATAAGACGCTGGCCGCGAGCTTTTATTGCGGCAATGCGCCCGCATCAGTGGACAAAGAATCTTTTTATTCTGGCCCCGCTGCTATTCTCGAAAAATCTGTTTGATTCGGCGGCATTTACGTCTTCACTTCTAGCGTTTATTGTCTTTTGCGGCCTTGCCAGCGGTTTGTACATTTTCAATGATTGGCTTGATATTGAAGAAGACCGCCAGCATCCGGAAAAGAAAAATCGACCTTTGAGTTCTGGCCAGCTTCCGTTGTCGATTGCATTGATCGGAAGCTTTTTTTTAGTCTCAACGAGCTTAGGTCTTGCCTCACAGATAAGCCTTAGTTTTTTTGGTATAGCCGCTCTTTATTTTGTTTTAACGCTAAGCTATTGCCTGATTTTGAAACGCGTCCTCATTCTTGATTGCATGACGATCGCGGCGGGATTTGTTCTTAGAGTGGTAGGCGGGGCTGTTGCGATCGAGGTGGTTCCAACTCACTGGCTGATAGTCTGCGCATTTCTCCTGGCATTGTTCCTGGCCTTTGCAAAGCGCCGGCAGGAGCTTCTTAGTCTTTCGGACGATGCGGGTAAACATCGTGCTGTATTGAATGAGTATTCAATTGGTTTTATCGGCCAGGTCAATGTTGCCCTAATCGCTGCTACGATTGTATGTTACGCCCTTTACACGGTTGCTCCCGAGACGATCGACAAATTCGGGACAGACAAAATGATATACGGGACTGTTTTTGTAATTTATGGATTGCTTCGCTATATGGCCTTGACCGAATCCCCCCAAAACGGCGGCAACCCTAGCAAGGTTTTTCTCCGAGACATCCCATTGATGATTACGACTGGAGCATGGGCAACATACAACATGCTTGTGATCTACCGCTTCATTTAAGTGTTCACAACCTTTTAGCTTTATTTGCTACTGCGGTTACTGCGTAAACTTGATCGGGGCTTCGATTGTGTTCCGCTCAATTCGTACATCACGGTAACCTGTCGCTAACCACATCGTCCTCCGATGAATTCAATGGGCCAAGGCGCCAGTAGGCGTTGAACGCACTGATCGGGTTCGGGTCTGCCAATCTATCTGACCGCCTCTCCATTTTTTTCTCTTGACTTTTACTGCCCCTACAATGTAAATCTATATATGTACCAAAGAATCAGCGTTCCCCCCGAATTGACGCAGATGCTATGAGATTGGTGCCTCTTGAGTTAAACTTTAATTAATCCAACCCACCTAACAGGTAAGTTTTATGATTAAGAATCATAGGAATGAGCGCGTCTCCGCGTTGCGTCGTTTTCGTCCCAACAGTTTTTTTTATGTTTTCCTGATCTCCGCCTTAGTTATGGCTCAGGCCGCCGGATGTCATGGCTCAACTCCAATTGACGATCCGTCCATCCCGAACGTCAGATTTGTAGGCTTGCGCCAATATTCACGCGCGTTTAGCCATGTGCCGCTTGGGGTAAGAGCAGGTGATGATGTAGGCATCACGCGAATTGAGCTATTTATCGACCAGGTGCTGCATTCCTCCCAGAACGTGTCGAGCCTCAGAGATGTTCTCGTTTATTTCAATTGGAATACGATCACAAGCGGAAAGCATGTGCTTCAAACAAAAGCGTATGATGCCGCCGGCAATTCGCAAACCTCAACTTTGATAGTTTTTTCCCGCACCCTGACGCCTCCGACGGGAAACACGATTACTCTGAACCCCGCGGTTCGCCACCAGGTAATGCAAGGTTGGGAAGCTACGGATCAAGCTGCGCAGTCCTACTCGCCTGCATGGAACAATTATAAGAACCAGTTAATGGACCAAGCAGTGAATGATCTTGGAATCAATAGAATTCGCCTGGAGATTGCCAGCGGAATAGAAAGTACAACCGATTTTTTTGCTCAGTGGAGAGCAGGACAGATAACCGAAAGCCAGTATGTCGCTTCCCGTTATCAGATAGTTAATGATGATGCCAACCCGAACACGATCAACCCGAACGGATTTAAATGGTCGCAATTGAACAGTTCGATGAACGAAATAGTTCTTCCCATGCGGCAGCGTTTGCAGGCTCGCGGAGAATCATTGTGGATCAGCATCAATTATGTAGATTTTGGATCTTCCGCTTTTGAACACAAAAACAGTCCGGCGGAATATGCTGAACTTGTTCTTGCTACCTATCAACACATGCAAAGTACCTACGGAGTTGTTCCTAATTCCTGGGAAGTGGTTTTAGAACCCGACACCGCGTCGGCAAGTTGGTCGGCAACGCAGGTTGCGCAGGCTATAAAAGCAGCGGGTGACCGGCTAGTCGCGAATAATTTCACGCCTAACTTTGTCGCTCCTTCCCCTACGGATGCAGCGCAGACGACGATTTATATTGACCAAATAGCCGCCACGCCCGGAGCCATGCAGCACGTTGGTGAGTTTGCATACCACCGATATGCCGGAGGCACGCCGGCTATTCTAAACAGCATCGCCAATCGAACGGTTCTTTATAACAAGAAGGCGGCAATGCTCGAATGGATCGGGGCCGATTATGATACGCTTCACGAGGATATTAAAGTCGGACTAAACTCCTCCTGGCAGCAATACTGTCTTGCGGGACCAACCAGTTGGGGGCCGGATAGCGGCGACCGATATTACATTGTCGATGATACGGTGCCCGCCAATCCCGTTCTTACAATGGGAAGCCGCACGAAATTTCTGCGCCAATATTTCCGTTTCGTAAGGGCAGGTGCTCAACGAATCGAAGCCCGAACAGGTAATTCAAATTTCGACCCGTTAGCCTTTATTAATACAAACGGGAAGTATGTTGTCGTTGTGAAAGCGGCAAATGCGGGTTCATTCAGCATTCAGAACTTGCCTACGGGAACCTACGGCATCAAATATACTACGGGGGCCCTATACGATGTCGATTTGCCTGATGTCATTATTAGCACCGGGCAGGCGCTCGCTACAAACATTCCAAATCCCGGAGTAATAACGGTCTATGCAAGATAATTGGATGACATTTATCGAAGTCGGAAAATGGAAATCTTGTATCCAGGCATATCGTTTCGCTCGTAGATGAGCTCAAAATCAGGCTCATTCTGAAGGACCTCGCTTATGCCTTTCAGGTACGGAAATTTTTTGTGTATCCGTTCGCTGTCCACAACGTAGTCAACCCGTGAATTTCGAATTTTTTCCAGAACTTGTCTCATATCCGAAGTCTCAGTCCAATACTGGTTACCGTCGGCATAAAAAACAGGGCGAAAGCTGCCCGAAAAAATGACAGGTGACGCCTTGCCGTTTTCTCGCAGCCAAATGCCCGCATCGCGTTCTTCGTACGCGGCTCCTTGCCACGCCGATTCTCTCGACCTCACGTAGAAATTTATAGTGAAGACATACAGATAAATAAATACCAAACAAATCGCGACAAATTTTACGTAGTTGATCCGCGAGAGAAATTTTCCAATCGTCCAGTCGGGGCTAGATTCGCGGAACCAATGCTCTAACCGCATAACCCCTAATGCGATCCATCCAAAAAATATCGGGAATAAAACATAAAGATAACGCTCAAGTACCCACGTAGCTGCATAACCGAATACAGTCAAGAGGCAAAAAGACAGGAGATACGCTTCACGTTTTAGCCGCTCTTTACGCCATCTTTCGCCGAAGAGGCCGAGCCCAGCGAAAAGCAACAAGAACATCGGCATTAGTTGGCCAAGGCCCTTCTGCGCTTCTCTCAGGTTAAATATGAAGTTGGAGGCCAGATTTTTGACCGTGGGTTTTCCTGCGGGTTGCTCCACTTCCTGATCGCGTCCTCGTTGGGATGTTTCTTCAGAGAAGATTCCGGATGCAAAATTTTTGCTTGTCTTTCCACTGATCGTCCATGATCCTGTTTCGCTCCTCAGATATGAAATATACGGCGCGGCCAAAAGCGTGAAGCCCAAAATAATGGCGGCCACCTGCGACATTGTCTTGCGGCTAAACAGTTGTCTTTGCCACAGGTCCTTCCCAATCACCAGTGCAATGAAAAAGAAGGGGTATCCGATTGCTTCAGGGCGGGTTAGATAAGCTAGCCCAAGCAATACTCCGGTTAATATATACTCGAGTGCAGAACCTTTTACCAAGCCATTCCATCCCACGATCAAAGCTCCAGTAATGCATAAGAAATAAATATTCTCTGTACCGATCGCAAAAACGGAATTGATCAGGTATGGGTAGAAGATAGCAATGACCGCGGCGATAACCGCCGGGGAATGACTATATGATTGCTTAACAACATAGTAGGTCAGAGGAATGGCAAGACTTCCCGTAACGATCGAAATTATGACAGCCGGAAGGACAAGGTCGTTGATGAAGTAAGTGACAATTCCGAGCAAGAGCGGATACAATGGCGGCCAGTAAGTGTCGAGAACACCATAATAATTTCCCGCAGCAAAATTACGGCCGAACTTAATGTTTTGCATCACGTCGGATCCAGCCACAATTTTGTTTGCAAACAGGAAATAATGAAGAACTCTAAACGCTAAACCGACACCCCACAAAAGTAGGACTAATTGCCATTCTTTCAAATCGACAAGCTTTGAACGCATAATCAATTACTGTACTCCGGAGGTTGCTGTTAGCATCCGACTCGGTTGACGGAAAACTATTTGAGTAACACTAGCACTAGTGTTGCGTTAAGGTTTTAAATGGTTCTTTGAAAATATTTATAGATAAGGAGTTAAGCCTTGTTTTGATTTTGGACGATTTGAGATGAGAAAGGCAAACTGGCGAGACTTCGTTTTGCATGAACGAAGGCAAGCATGTATTTTCTCAGATCATGTCGTTTATCGATCATCACGATTTTGAG
>JBQTJB010000282.1:0-11660 GCA_052387555.1 Blastocatellia bacterium
ATTTTGCAAACGACGGGAATTTCATCGACGCCTTCGTTTCAGGCGAGGATTTTCACTCTACGACGGCTTCGCAGGTATTTAATTTCAAACCGGACGAGGTTACTGCGGATCAGCGTTCGTTTGCCAAACGCCTGAATTTCGGGATCGTCTATGGTGTCGGAGCGTCCAGGTTCGGATTGATGACCGGCCTTTCGCAAAACGATGCCGAAAATACGATGCGAAAATATTTTGGCACCTATCGAGGGCTTGACGCATGGCTTCGCGAAGCGGCGGCGAAAGTAGTCACCGAGCGAAGCACGCGCACCGGTTCCGGGCGAATGATACGTTTCCGGTTTGATGAAAGCGACCGCTCACAGGTCGCTTCGGCACAACGCAACGCTAAGAATGCCCCGATCCAGGGCACGTCCGCCGACATTCTGAAACGCTCGCTGCGTCTTCTTCACGATTCGCTCCACGGCACGTCGGGCAAGCTTATCAATATCGTTCACGACGAAATAATTGTCGAATGCAATGCTGTTGAAGCCGAGGATGTCGCAGCTAGACTGGAAAAGTCAATGATCAAAGCAGGCGAGGAATTTTTATCAAAGGTCCCTGTCAAGGTCGATACGCACATAGCCGACGAATGGGCAAAATAACTATGAGGCTGTCCGAAAAGCAGATTTTGAAGAATTTTTTAACTGCGAAATTACACGAAAAAACACAAAACAAGTCAAAAATCTCAGAATTTTCGTGTGATTTCGTGGTTTGATCTCTTACAATTTTGAGTTTTCAGACATCCTCGATAAATCTAACTGAATTTTTGCCTAACCTTCCGAAACTGCCGCTTTCGATTCGCCGTTTGCGATATACAAAATACGCGTGCAGCTTTCGCAAGTTACTATGCTGTCCATTCGTTTTACTTCGAGCTGTCTTTGCGGGCGAAGCGACATAAAGCAGGCCGCACACGAACCGTTTATCACCTCTGCCACGGCGATTCCGTCGCGGCTACGTTGTGCAAGCCGATTGTAGACAGAGGCAAGCTGAGCGGGCAGCGTATTGAAGACGCCTTCGCGTTTCACGGTTTCGGCGTCGAACTCCGACTTGCCCTTTTTCACCTCGGCGTCGAACGCTGCGAGAGCCTCCTTACGCTTTGAATCGAGCGTGTTGATCTCTTCCGCACGGTCTTCAAGCTCTTTGTCGACTTCCTCGACGGCGGTCATTTTCTCGACGATCTGTGTTTCGAATGCAGCGATCTGTTTTTGCAGGGCATCTGTCTCGCGCATTGCCGTTTCGTATTCTTTTTGATTCTGAGCGTGTTTCAGATTACGGTCGGCACGTTCGAGATATGTCTTGTTCTCAGCTACCTGCTTTTCCAGATCGGCACGGTCGGCGTGAAGCTTATCTCGGCGGGACTGAACCTCGCGTATAGAAAAAGCGTGCTGTTCAAACTCTTGTTCGATTTCAGCACGCCTTTGGTCTGCGGTCTCGATTATTTGTTTCAATCGACGAAGATTCGTATCCGTCTTTTGTAAATCTATTAACTTCTCTAACTCTGCTCTCACCTGTTAAATCTCCCTGAAGTGTGTAGGCTCTCAATCCTACATGATACCGCGAACGAGTCGAAAAGATAAAGCGGCGGTTGAAACCCGCTCAAAAACCGGCAAATATCGCAAAATGTTCTTGCAGTTGCTGCGATCCGAACAAACCGTTCACTTTGCCGTCAAGCGTCAGATTCCAGGCTGGAACATCGTTAACCATTTGCAGAATTAGGTCCGCTCCGTGTTTCGGCATTCCAAAATGCGTGATACGGGCCAAAGCCAGCGCTCCGCCGCGCATAAATCCGTCTGATGGGGTGCGCGTCCAACCCGCTTCGAGCGTCAGACATCTCACGCCCTGACGGATCTTGAGCATCGATCCGACCAAATTTGAGTTTTTTACGGTGAAAATATGCGGATCGGTTCGGTCAATAGTGATCGTTGAGCTGCTCGAAAGAGCTCCGGCGGCGATCTCGATCATGTTGTTGATAAGCCAATCTACGCCGGTTTTACGCACGGCATCGTTATTTGCTTTTAGTTCGAGGTAATCGGCGATGTCGTTCCGCCCGGAAGATTTTGCCTTTTCGATCGCGCCGGAAAGCATTTGCGACCAAACCTCGTCAAGGTCATTCATACGACGAGGATAGAACCGGCGGCAGGCAATTGCAATTTCGTGATATTATTTTTGTCAGCCCCCAAAATGCGGATCATTGGAATCGACGCATCGGTTGTTTTCCCTTTGACCGCCACAAGTTTTGCGTTATGAAAAATTCTTTGATCATCCTGCTGGTAGTCGTCTTTACTTTCGCGGCGATCGCGCAAAAGAGTCAGACGAAAAAACCGGACGCAAAGAGATCTACCGCTGCAAAAAAATCACCAACTCCGTCAAAAAAACCGACGCCAAAGAAAACAACAACGAAAAAACCTGTAATAACTACGGCAAAAAAAAACACTCCAAAAACAATAACAACTAAAAAACCGGTGGTTACTGCGGCTAAAAAATCTACTCCGGCAAAGAAACCTATTGTTACAACGGCAAAAAAGACCACTCTGGTGAAAAAACCGGTCGCCAAGCCTACGCCGAAACCAGTTGACCCGGAAGCCGAAAAAACCGCGTTCGAAAAGGCCATCGCTGAAGGATCTCTGGAGACAAAAGCAAAGGAGATCGAGAAGTTTCTTCTTGATTTTCCAAAGTCGGAATTAGGCGGACGCGCTCTCGAATCGCTTGCGGCAGCCCGTGCAAGCATTGCCGACAACCTGCTCGAATCGGGCGAAGCGGACAAAGCCGTATTGATGTTTAAGCAAGCTGTCGGAAACGCCCCAACTCCCTACCCTGAAGGGCTTTTCAACGGAATCATCTCAAAAATCCCGGCAAATTTATTCTGGCGCGGGCAGCGGACAGCAGCGTTTGAAATAGCCGCGATAATCGAAAAAAATGCATCGCAAAATACATTGCAGCTTTTGGCAATGGCGTCATTTTACATCGGCGTCGAGAACGGAGCGGAGGCCAAGCGAATAGCCGAAGCGGCGCTAAAGCTCGATGAAAACTCCTCTGCCGCTTATCAAACTCTCGGTCTCGCCCACCGATTGAATTTCGACCTGGAAGAATCTGCAAGATCGTATGCAAAGGCACTCGAGCTAGATCCATCGTCCGACGCGGCTAAACGAAGCCTCGCCGAGATGAAACGAGCGACCGGCAAGCCTGAGGAGGCAGCAGCGCTTTATCGCGAGCTTCTCGAAAAAGACTCGAATAACGTTCCGGCAAAAACGGGGCTCGTGCTTTCGCTTTTTGGCATGGATAACCGGACAGATGCCGAGGCGGAATTGTCGAAAACGCTTGAGGCGAATCCGAACAACGTTATCCTGCTTGCCGGAGCATCTTATTGGTACGCAGCGGTCAATGATAACGCGAAAGCCGTCGAGCTGGCGGAAAAAGCGGTTGCGCTGGAGCCGCGTTACATCTGGTCGCACATCGCTTTGGCTCGCGGACAAGCCGGACAAGGCAAGCTGGTCGATTCGGAGCGGACGCTTATCAAAGCACGGCAATACGGAAATTTCCCGACCCTGGAATACGAGATCGCTTCCGTCAGGCTTATGCTCGGCCTCTACCGCGAAGCCGCCGAAGAGCTTCAAAAAAGTTTCGAGGCACGCGATGGCAAAGTGAAGACAAAGCTCGGCGGCAGAATACAGCGCGTCGAAAAGTCATTTCCTGAATTAATTGCGGACGAGCGCCGAGCGAGCATTTTTGAACCTAAAAGCTCCGACACGCCGGAGAATGCCGAAAAACTTCGGCAGCTTCTTGATCTGCATCAAGCAATTGCCAATTCCACGCCCGATGAACAGCGAGCAGCCGATTTGGCCGGATCGTTTTCCGACGGTAACGACAAGATGCGGCTGCACCGTCAACTCTACGCTGCCTCTCTTTTGCTTGAAAAGAAAATCGCGTTAACAAAGGTATTGGAGATCACAAAACAGGCGGTGTCCGCCGTTGACGACGGCCTTGCAATTTCGAGCCCGACACTGCCCGTGATGGCAAGCGAGATTTACGACAGCCGAGCGAACGCGCTTCTGCGAGATCAATTTATCAACGTGCCGGACGTTCCGCGTCAGACACTTTCCGCGATCCTCCGCGGCCGCATTGAAGAAATTGCGGGTTGGACATTGTACCGTCAGGAAAACTACGCCGATGCGACCGTCCGTCTGCTCCGTGCGATCAGTGTACTTCCGGAAAAAAGCGCGTGGTGGCGTTCGAGCATTTGGAAGCTTGGAACCGCTCTTGAAGCCGACGGAAAGCTTAAAGAGGCTCTGGAAACTTACATCGCCGGCTACAAGACAGATCAGCCATCGGGTGCGAGGTATTTGGTTATCGAGTCGCTTTATAGAAAAGTGAACGGCAATACCGACGGCCTCGAAGAAAAGGTCGGGCCGAACCCGGCACCGATCGTTGCTGCATCGACACCGGAAAGAACTGATGACTCATCTGACGTATCGGCGACCGAAGCAAAAAAATCCGGCACAGGTGAGACGGTCGATACGAAGGTGAAGACGGTAATAGATCCGCCTACGGCAGAACCCTTGAATCCAGAACAAAAACCGACTTCTGGTTCTTCTACCGAAGAAGCAGTAAAAGAGAAAACTAATGCCTCCGCAGACACGGCAAAGCAGTCCCCGACGAAACCGCTTTTCGATTCCGTAATAATCAACGTTCAAAAAGACCCTCCTAAATCCGTTGAAGAGACAGCCAAGGATGGTGAAGTAAAAGTGTCCGAACCGAGCGGCGAGCAGCCCAAAAATTCGGAAGTGGAGAAACCTAAAGAAGACACTCATCCAAAACCGGCTGACGAACCATCTAATTCGGGAGTTGTCAGGCCGAGGGTGGTCGCAGGCAAAGAAATTGTCCTCGATAAACCTGCCTGTTCGATAACGATGAGCCAGACAAATGCTTCGCTGATAAATAACGGCGGAAGCATGGGAATTTTGATCGGAATCGAAGGCGAAGGCACTGTCAAATCAGTCACTGCCCGTTCGAGCAGCCCTGAAGATGTCGAAGTAAAGATCGAACCCGAAATCGGTGAGGCATCAGGCAAAGCGTTTTACGTTATCAAATCCATCAGCCCAAAAATGGGGCTTTTTCAAGTCATTTTTGGGGGCATTTGCGGCCCGAAAGAACTTGTAGTCACGGTTCGTTGATCAGGTTCAGCAACATTAGGCGGCATCCGACGCCGCTTGCGTTCATTCCCGCCATCCGAAAATTGAGTCGTTGCTAAAACAGAAAGCATTAGAAAGAAAAAAGCATTCGACGGTGTGCGTAATGGAAAATCGAAAAAGCTGTGAATCAAAATTCCGATGCATCCGGCAAGCGCGCCGATCGCGACCCCTTGTCCGAATTTATCTTCATTACACGCGATGTTTCTAAGCGCTGAGTTGACAAGAATAACTAAGAATGCCGCGACGCAAAGAAAGCCGATGATTCCTCCGTCGGCGAGCATTTGAAGATAATCGTTGTGTGCCTGTTCGACGCGAAAGAGCCCCGGCAAAGTGTCGTATTTCGTAAACGCAACGCCAAAAGCGTCCAGGCCAGCTCCAATGATAGGATTCGCAGCAAAAATGTCGAGACTGACGCTCCAATAGTGCAGTCGCCCGCTCGATAGATCGGACGAGTTATCACTCAACCCGAGACTTCTAAGCAGCGATTCGCCCGACCCCAGAAAAACCGCCAGCCCTAGAACCACAAACATGAATCCGAGTGCTCCGGTCGCGATCGAAAGCTTTCGTCGAAAGCTGTCTGGCTTTATGTCGGCTTCGCCCGAAATTTGTCGATTTCGACCCAGCAAACTCGCAAAAGATGCAAATGCAGCTACGCCGATAAAGCTCAGCATTCCGCCTCTGGAACCGGTGAAGATCACGGCCAGGATCATAAGAACTAAGGCGATCCAAAGCAGGAGTTTCTTGTCCTTATTCACAGCGTTCCCGAAAAGCAACCCAAGAACGAGTCCCGAAGTCATCTCCATAAACCCCGCAAAATGATGCTGATTTACGAACGGCCCGAACGGTATCGACTGCGGCGTCGGCCGAAGGCCATAAATTGCTCCCGGGGCGGCGAGGCTCTGTATAATTCCGAAAAAAGCCATTACTGCACCGAACGCGATCACGACAAACGCCGCCTTTTGCATCCGTTTACGACTATTCAGGAAGGTCAGCGCCGCGGCAAAATACACAAGGCAGACCGCAAGCCGAACAATAAAAAGTCGGGTCGCGTACGGATCGAGCGACAACGCTTTCGATGAAGGAATGGTAAGCAGGTCACCTGGCACGCCGGAATCTCCAATCGGCAGAAGTTGAATCAAGCCAAGAATTATCAAGGCGATAAGCGGCATTTGAAGCGCGCTCGTGCTAATGCGAAGTTTTCCGGTCGTCCAGGCATCTGCGAGCCAAAGAAACACGACGAACGAAACAATCAGAACAAGAAAACTCATCGCCCACGAATCAACGCCTCCGTATGCGATCGTTGCAGAGCATGGAATAACACACAGCAAAAAAGCTATGGCTTTGTCGTAACGTGAAGTTGTCTCGTTATCCGTCACTCGTTCAATATCTATTTCGCGTCAAACTGAAAATCGTCAAACCAGAGATTCCCCGATGTCGAGCAGACCGCATAACCGCAGTCTTCGACCGCAAGCCTCAACACCACCCCGTCAGCAGACAACGGCACCGTAAAGATCGACGACACAACCGCCCAATCGTCTGTTTTTTTCGCGAGTTTGACCGTCGCTAAAACAGAACCGTCTACCGCGTTTATGACTTCCCACTTTAAGTTCGATTGAGTTTCTACATTTGCACGGTAATGAAATGAAATGTTGTATGGCCCGCCAGGCTCGACCGCAACGGTTTGAGAAATTGTCCTGAAATTCTTTTCCGTTGTACTGGCGAATGCGACGAGAAGGCTGTAGCTGCCGGATCGCTTTACACCGCTGCTCAGTGTTATTTGCGGAACCGTTCCGCCCGTGAAGTGCCAGTCGAAGGCCGAGGCATTAAACTCATTTACCTCAAACCCGCCGTTTCTAATGCTTGAAATCGTTGCTGCGCCGCTCTTGATGTCGTTTGCTATAGAAGCCGCCTTGCGGAATTGTTTTGCATCAATTAATTCGCCGACGAGCTTGTCGCCAACATCTTTTAGTTCCGCTTTCCGGCTTTCGGCCGGTAGCCCGTTCCATATCAAGACAGCTTCATCAAAACGCTTTTCTGTTGAAAGAATCGATACTAATGCCGCATCTGTATTTGTGGAATCCCCGATAGCTGCCTTAATTTTTTTTATGTCACCGTCGAAGATCTGCCATGCTGTTAACGCAGCCGGCCTTGCAAACGTGTTGCTGCCGGCAACTGCTTTTCGGATCTCGGCAAATGCTTCGTCCGTTTTCCTTTGCCGCAAAAGAGCATTTCCCAGCGCCCATTGAACGCTTGCCTACTCGGGCGCAAGCGCTTGCGCCCGTAGAAACGATCGTTCTGCCCGTTCTTGCTCACCGTAACGTTCGAGAGCTTTCCCAAGTTCCAGCCAGATCAGGTAGTTGTGAGGCGAGAGGGCCGCAGCGGTTTCGAACTCGCGAATCGCGGCGGCCGAATCCGCGGGATCGAAAGTTTTATCCAGCAAAACAGCTAGCGAATAATGCGTCTGTGGATCGTCGGGAGCAAGGTCTTTCGAAAGCTCGGCAACCTCGACGATATCTGCGCGTGCGGCGATCGTGTTTGCAAAACCCCATTTCACGCCAAAGCATGCTGCGGCCAAACACACGAGTCCGGCAGCTATCAAACCTACGCGTCTGGCACCGGAGTTGATCAGGATTTTTTTTTGTGAATTCAAAACTTCTTGGTGATATGAATCTATTCGAAATCCATCGGCTCGATCTTGATATGCGCGCGTTTGAGACTTACATTCGCGTTTCTGCAAACCTCGCGCGCCATTTCAAGCGATTCGCGCGTGATCTTTTTTGTCGAGATCAAAATCTCCTGAATATTCTTTTCACGGCAAATGTCGGCTAGGGTTCCGTTTCCGGCGTACACTTTCAGGCCGTTTATCATTTTTCCTTTCTTCAAGGGATCGTCATCGACAAAGCCAACCGGTTGATAGTTCAGATCCGAGTTGTTCCTCAACTCACGCAAAACCATTTCGCCGCCGTCTCCGGCTCCATAGATCAAAACCCTTCTGCCGTCATGTCCGTGCGGGATCGGCAGCATCTCGCGGATCAATCGAAACGCCAGCCTGCTTCCGACAAGCAGGAACATCAGGATAATACAATCCAGCACGAAAACCGCTCTCGAGAAGTTCTAAAATCGATACAACAGGAGCACAGCGACAACGCTGAGTTCCGAGCCAAGTATAACGCCTTTGGTAAACGAAATCAGGTCGCCGATCGTCGTGTATCGCCACAGTCCCCGGTAAACGCCGACAGCAAGAAACGCGAACAACTTTAAAACTAAAAGAATCGGCAGCGACTTTTCGAACAACATCCAGTTTCCGCTCGTCTCAAATGACCCGAACAAGAGCAAATAGGCGGTGTAGTACGAAAGCGTGATAAGGAGCGCGTCTAGAAAAACCTCAAAAATTCGGCGTTTATAAGACACATCGACTATGAACGCGAATACGGCGTTGTTCTCTTTCGCCAGATCCTCCTGCCGTTCGTCATAGACCTTTACTTTGGAAAGGTACACCCCGATGAAGGCAAGGACGATCGTAAACAATATGATCAGCGCAAGGCTTTGCGTGGTTTCAAGTTGGCTGACCAGAAGCGAAAGCATGCCGGCGATCACGGCAAAGCCGTAAATCATAAGTACTGCCGATCTTTCAGATAGGCCCAGTGCCACCAGGCGGTGAGACGTATGGTCGCGTCCGCCCTGTGAAGCTTTTCGCCCCCACATTTTACGAAGAACCGTAACGAGCGTGGTGTCGAAAATTGGAACAAAGAGTATAAGAACAGGCACGGCAAGGATCGTAAATATTCCTCTCGAACGACCGCCGGTCTGCCCCATCAGCACTGAACTTGCTAAAAGAAATCCGACAAACATCGACCCGCTGTCGCCCATAAAGATCGACGCCGGGTTAAAGTTGAAAATAAGGAATCCGAGAAGAGCTCCGATGAAGATCGCAACGAACAATGTCTCCGTAATCTGGCCATTGGAGTACAGGCCGACCGCCAATGACAAAGCTGCAATCGCTGCAATGCCCGCGGCGAGGCCGTCCATGTTGTCGAGCAGGTTGATCGCGTTGGTTATGCCGACGAGCCAGAACACGGTGATCCACGTGTCCATCAGGTCGTAACCCGTAAGCGGAAGCTTCAACCCGAAACCGACAATAACAGCCGACCCGATCAATTGGCCGATCAACTTTTGGTAAGGCTTTATGTTTAAAACGTCGTCGAGAAGACCGACCAGAAAAAGAAAGGAGCTTGCACCGATCACGACCATGGATTCGACCGTTTTCGGCAGCAGAAGAACGTACAAAAGCAGCGTAGTCAAAAATATTCCTACGCCGCCGAGCATTGCCGTCGGGCGTTTATGCCAGCGGTCCGATTTTGGCTTGGCTACAAAACCGTGCTTTCTGGCAAATCCGCGCACCAGCAGTGTAAGCAAAACGGAAACCGCAATGCTCAAGCCACCGGCAAAAAGCGGATTTGCAAATAGCTGCTGCATATTCGAACCGATCATGTAAATACAATGCGGTTTTGTAATTGCATTTACGCCATCAAGCCGCGATACAAGCTTTTGATATCGTTAACAAGTCTTTCTTTTGAATAGGTATTTTCGACAAAAGCTCGGCCCTTTTGAGCCATGCTTTCACGTAATCTTTCATTTTTTTCAAGATAAATCAAGCCCTTAAGAAAATTCTCAGGCGAACCCGGTTGAATTCCGATCCCACGTTCGCAAATCTCGAATCCAACGCGGCTTTCTTCTACCGAACCCAACAGATCGACCACGCCGCCGACCATTGTCGCGATTACAGGACGGCCGCTTGCCATCGCTTCTATCAACGAAAGCGGAGTGCCTTCGTTTAATGACGTCAAAGCAACAATATCCAAACCGGCGTAGACCGTCTCAATATCCGGACGATTGCCAAGGAAAATAACTGAATCCGATATTCCCAAAGATTTTGCTTTATCTTCAAGGCTCTTTCGCAAATGGCCGTCTCCGGCAATTACAAATCGAAGTCGTGGCAGTCCTGTTACATTGATCGAAATCGAAGCGGCGTCGAGAAATAATTCAAGATTTTTGATCTCTGTAAGCCGCCCGACGATGCCTACGACAGTCTCTTCTTCATTCGCTTTGATCTCGCTCCGGAAATGTTGTCGCTTTTTACTTGTGTCACGGTACGTTTCAAGATCGATCCCGAGAGGTATAACGGCAAACTGTTCCGCTCTGCCGACGCTGAAGTCACCGTTTATCTCTCTTTGCTGCTGATCGGAAATTGCTATTATCCGATCGGTGGCAAATCGGGCGAGAATCTGCTCGATAATGATAAAGAGTCGCGTCTTGGCCCGGCCGTAGTAGCTATGAAAAACATGGCCATGAAATGTATGAACGACCCTCAGCCGTCTGGGTTTGCCGATGAGAGTTTTCCACGTCAGCCAGCGATAAAAAAAAGCCGCCGTGCGGCCGACCGAGCCGGCCTTTGCAGTATGTGTATGGACAATGTCCGGTTTTTCCCTGTTCATGACACGCCAGATTTTGAATAGGGATATTGCGTCCTTCAACGAAAGTTCGCGGCTTAATTCGGTAACGTAGATCGGCGATACCTCTTTTTCTACCGTGAGATAGCTCATATCCTGTTCGCCGCCGGGAACCGTTCCGGCGATCAATGTCGATCGAAATTCGCCGTCGTTCAATTCGCTTGACAGCCAGACAACGTGGCGCGCCGGGCCGCCGACGTTTAAGCGTGCGATGATTCGGAGGATTTTCATTGACCGAAGTTTGCGGGATTTATCGTTTGGACGAAAGGACGGACTAGTCCATTTTGTAGATCGAATCCGGGTCGTCCTCATGCCGAATCTCGTCGATCGGTTCGCGTTTGCCCTCGCCCATGTAGAGCCGATTCGGGCAGTTTATCACCATTCCATCCATGCCGCCGACGTTTTTATACCCGTGAACGACGCCCTTTGGAACCACGACCGCTTGCGGATTATTTTCTCCGACGAACAACGACATCATGTTGTTGAACGTCGGGGAATCGCTTCGGTTGTCCCACAAGCGGATGTTGAAGGTTGACGGTCCGATAAAACAAAAAAGATCGGCTTGATCAACGTGTTCGTGCGGTCCGCGCTGAATACCGGGCTTTGTAAAAGAGATATACGACATCACGGGATGAAATTCCGTTGAGATTTCGTCATGGCGGAAAAGCTCTGCCAGCCAGCCGCGTTCATCATGGTATTTCTTCAGAGGATAGACAACTACATCCAGTATTTCCTTATCAACAAAAATCACTTTTTGCTCCGCGCTGGTAAGAAGTTATTTTCACCGCTCTCGGCAACCGGGTTGGAGGCGCGCAAAAGGCTTTCAAAAGTTCCCGCGTCGGTCCACCAGCCTTCAAGCTTGTCCCATGTCATTTCACCTCGATTGATATAGTGATTATTCACATCGGTTATCTCGAGCTCGCCGCGG
>JBQTJB010000283.1:0-7286 GCA_052387555.1 Blastocatellia bacterium
TGATTTTAAGAAAGATGTTTGCCTGATCGGCGATTCGGTCAAAGAAAGCTATTTCCCTTACGAGTCCCCGATCGGACAAACTCTGGAAATCGGCGGACGTGAGTTTACGGTCGTAGGGCTTCTGCAAAAACGTGAGCAGCTTTTCGGCGGCGGCGGCGGAAATAATGATCAAAGTAATATTATTTATATGCCGATCGGGTCGGCATTGCGCTTGAAACCCTACGCTGACGACATTTTTATCCTCGTGGTCGCCCGCGAAGGCCTGCTCGAAAAAGCGAAAGACGAAGTTGCCGATATGCTGCGAATACGTCGCGAGGTGAAGTTTGGCGAGAAAAACAACTTCGCGATGGAAACCGCAGCCAGCATACTCGATCAATTCCGAGCCATTTCAGCCGCAACATTCGCCGCCATGTTCGTTATTTCATCGGTTGGACTGATGATAGGCGGAATTGGCGTGATGAATATTATGCTTGTTTCCGTAACGGAACGCACACGCGAGATAGGCATCAGGAAAGCGATCGGGGCAAAGCAAAGCGATATTTTGCTCCAGTTTTTGATCGAGGCGGCAACATTGACCGGATTCGGGGGATTGCTTGGCTTGCTGATCGGTTGGTCCCTGACTTTTATTGTCGCCCTCTTCTTCCCTTCTTACGTTCCCTGGTGGGCGCCGATGATGGGGTTCGGTGCCAGCGTTGGCATCGGGTTGATTTTCGGCCTATGGCCCGCATGGAAAGCCGCCCGGCTCGACCCGATTGAAGCACTTCGCTACGAGTAAAAGAAAAAGGCCGGTCGCCCTAAAACGCCCGGCCTTTTCCTTTCGATACTTAATTGTCCTAACTAGGATTTCCCGACATAAATGCTCCGAGCACCCTGAACGCAACGCCGACAAGCGCAATTATTATCACAATCGCCCAGGCAGAAGCCGAAGATATCTTATTAGTGATCCGCAGACCTATCGCCGCAAGCACCCATCCCCAGATCGCAAAAAGATCGAACACGCTAACCAGCGTAGCCAATACCGGGCTGGTCTTTCCGTCTATGAGGAAACTCAGATTTGCATTTATCAATCCCCGCTGGCTTGCTGCTATGTCGATATCGTCGGCAGACTTAAATGTCATAACTATGAAATTTGCGATCATGCCGATTATAGTCGGTGGAAGTGATGAATAAACCCACACCGATACGGCGTGAAGGAAACCTGCGGTTCCGCCAAACGCTTTGCTCGCTGCCCAATAGAACAGACCGCCGATAATAATGCTTAGGAATACGAAAACAGGCATTGCAAATCGTACAACTGACGTAATTGTCATCTGAAGGTCAATTGCGTCTGATTTCTGTTCCGCATTCATTCCCTGCGTTTGAGCACTTTTATCTATTTGATCGGAAATAAATCGACGCATTCCCGCATCACCGACTTTGTAGTAAAGCCCAAAACCAAAAGCGGTAACAAGGAGTGCGATAATTATCGAACCGATTATAAAACGCGGTTTTCGTTTTAAGTCTTCAAAAGTTGCACCAGGTTCAAAAAATATGCTGCCGATGGTCGCAATCTCGGACATTCTTGGCCCCTCCTGTTGCTCTATCTGTTCCGGCGGGGGAGGAGCCTGCCAATCAACTTGGTTCTCTGCATCCATGTGTAGTTCTCCTTTTAGATTGTGTAGTTCTACCTTGAACGAACGCTAATCTCAATACTTGTTTCAGTAAATGCTTATTTGATCAAAAGCACATACGCTAGGTTTACTGTCTGCGTTTCAAAAAACTTCTCGGCTATCGTCCTATCTCACCGACTGACAACCGGATGCATGCAGCAAAATGGCCATTGGATGTTTCTCGCAACTCCGGTTCGATCTGGGCACATTCCGGGATCGCTATCGGGCATCGTGTTCGGAAACGGCAGCCGGCCGGCGGATTTATCGGCGTAGGCACATCACCCTGCAAAACTGTGCGTTCGCTCATTCGTCCCGGTTCGGGAACTGGAATCGCCGAAAGCAATGCCTTTGTATACGGGTGCTGAGCGTTGGAATAAAGGTCGGCAGCCTCTGCAATTTCTACAATTTTGCCAAGGTACATTACCGCAACTCGATTCGAAATATGCTCCACCACGGCCAACCCGTGCGAAATAAAAAGGTATGTTAACCCGAACTCCTGCTGCAAATCCTGAAGCAGGTTTACCACCTGAGCCTGCACGGACACGTCCAAAGCCGAAACCGGCTCATCGCAAATAATGAATTTCGGATTCAAAGCAAGTGCCCTTGCGATTCCGATTCTCTGCCGCTGGCCGCCGGAAAATTCGTGAGGATAGCGATTCATGTAATCGGGGTCCAGACCGACTTTTGACAAAAGGTCGGCCACACGCTCCTTTCTCATCGATTTATCGCCGATTCCGTGAATCTTGAAAGGCTCCGAGATGATCGACAAAATGCTAAGGCGTGGGTTCAGGCTCGCGTACGGATCTTGAAAAATGATCTGCATTTCACGTCTCAAGGCCTGCATCTCGTCAAGCGGCAGGCTCGCAATATCGACGCCTTCAAACATGACTTCGCCGCTCGTGGGTTCATGCAAACGTATCAGACAGCGACCAACCGTAGATTTTCCGCATCCCGACTCGCCGACAAGCCCCAGTGTTTCACCAGCAAAGATGTCGAAAGAAACGCCGTCTACAGCCCGCACAAGGTCGTCGCTGTTCTCCACAGGAAAATGCTTGACCAGGTCCTTTACCGACAGAATTGTCGAATCTTTAATTAATGGTGCCGATGATTCCATCTATTGACCCAAACGGTTCGTCTGCTGAACCGACCTTCCTTCGTCATAAAGAACACAACGAACGCTGACATCGTCTCCAAGCCGAAAAAGCGGTATTTGACCAACCGTACAAATATCCATCTTATGCTCGCATCGCGGAGCAAAATGGCATCCGCTTGGAAGATCGATCGGGCTGGGGACAACGCCGTCTATTGTTTGCAGACGTTCCGCCTTTGCAACTGTGTCCGCCGTTAGCTTTGGAACCGAGCGAAGAAGGCCCTGCGTATACGGATGTTTCGGTTTCGCAAATAAGTCGTACACGCCGGAGCTTTCGACGATCTTGCCCGTATACATTACACATATGCGATCCGCAGTTTCAGCTACGACGCCGAGGTCGTGCGTTATCAGCAAAACAGAGAGTTTTCGGTTTTGTCTCAATTGATCTATTAGTTCGAGAATCTGCGCCTGTATCGTTACGTCTAATGCCGTCGTCGGCTCGTCCGCTATTAAAAGTTCAGGGTCGCAGGCCAAAGCCATTGCGATCATCACGCGTTGCCGCATTCCGCCGGAAAGCTGATGCGGATAGTCGCTTGCCCGGCGTTCCGGGGCGGGAATCGCAACTTCCTTCATCGCTTCAACTGCCGCTGTCCAGGCAGTTTTCTTGTCCAGCTTTCGGTGGAGCCTAAGAGCTTCTGCTATTTGTTCACCGACAGTGTAAACCGGGTTGAGCGAGGTCATCGGATCCTGAAAGATCATCGCAATGTCGTTGCCGCGAATTTCACGCATTCGGTCCTCGGTTGCGGCGAGCAATTCCTCGCCTTTGAACTTTATCGAGCCTCCGGTGATCTTTCCCGGAGCGGCGATCAACCGCATTATCGAAAGCGCAGTAATTGATTTACCGGAGCCGGATTCGCCCACCAGCCCAAGCAGTTCGCCTTCTTTCAGCTCAAAACTAACGTCGTCGACCGCTTTAACCACTCCTGCGCGGGTGGGAAAGTGGGTTTCCAGATTTCTGACGGTTAAAAGGCTCTCCATTTTTGTTAAGTTATTACACGAGAAAAGCTTATTGGAAAGGCAATAAGGCAGTTTAACCCAGAAAAACAAAATTACAGAATCCGCCGGGTTTATCTTTTATGGATTGATGCAAGCAACTAATTACGTCGCAATTTACTCAAATGGATGTTATCATTTTTGGAGATTTCGGTTTCCTTTCACAGTCTTATTGTAGGAGATTTCGAGTAGTGAAATATCGTTCCGCACTTCTTTATTCTATCGTTCTTACCCTTATTCTTGCTGCTTCGGGTCTGGCACAAGATCAAATTGTCGCAAAGTCAAGCACTAAGCCAGTGGCCGCCGTTGTAAAACCGGCAAAGTTAGTAACGGTTGAAAACATTGAAAACGACGTTGCAGAGGCCCTTTCGATAATCGAGGAAAATCACGTCGTCGGGAAAAAGATCAATTACAACGAGGTCTTCAAATCGTCGATCAAAGGAATGCTGCATACGCTTGACCCGCATTCGAATTATTTTGACGCTAAAGAGTTCGAACAATTCCGAACCGAGCAGAGTTCCAGATATTTTGGCATCGGCGCGACTATCGGGGACTTAAACGACTTAGACGGTAAAGTTCAGGCAACCTACATACGCGCCACCTTTGAGAATGCTCCTGCAAACCGCGCCGGATTGCGTTATGGCGACAAGATTGTCGAAGTAAACGGAACGTCGATGCTTGGCCGTCCGTTTTCCGAGGTTCGTAACTTTCTTCGAGGGCCGCGTGGAACGTCTGCAAAAATTGTGGTCGAGCGGCACGGTTCAGGAAAACTTGAAACTGTCGAGATAATCCGTGACGCTGTTCCCCAGCCGTCAATAGCTGAATCATACATGATCCGGCCCGGCATCGGTTACATAGCTATGACCGGCGGCTTTAACCAGACGACGTACGGGGAATTTGTCGACGCGATGAAGACGCTGAAAGCACGTGGAATGAAGCAATTGGTTCTTGACCTAAAAGATAATGGCGGCGGCCTCGTCGGGCAGGCATATCGGGTTGCGAATACTTTTCTTTCAACTGGACAGACTGTTTTTACTCAGAAAGGAAGGTTAGAGGGCACCACGGAGCCATATCGAGCAGAAAATCCAAGTCCTGAAACAATGCCTGTCGTGGTGCTTGTAAACAGAAATTCAGCATCTGCTTCTGAAATTATTGCCGGAGCTCTTCAGGATCATGATCGAGCTTTAATTGTCGGTGAAACTACATTCGGAAAAGGCCTTGTGCAAAATCCATTCATCTTGGACTATGGTTCGATGCTTTTGCTGACGATTGCCAAATACGAAACTCCGTCGGGAAGACTGATCCAGCGTGATTATTCGGACGGAAATCTCTACAACTATTATACAAACGGCGGCATTGGAAAAGAGGAAACTCAAAATAACGTCAAGCCGAAAGGAGCCGAGTCAAAAACCGATTCCGGCCGCAGCGTTTACAGCGGCGGTGGCATTGCACCGGACGTGGAAGTAAAAGCTGATACTATCCCGATCGAGCAGGTACGGGCACAGCAGAAATTGGCAAGTCCGATATTTGCTTTCGCTCTCGACCTGGCTTACGGGCGGATCAAGGGATTGGAAGCTTATAAGGTGGACAAACCTATTTCGTTTGAACACGACATAACTCCGAAGGATTATATAATTTCCGAGTCGCTTTTTCAGTCGTTAAAAACCGTCGCCGTCGAAAAATACAAGGTTGCACCGGCGCAGATAGATAAGGAACGCAAGTTTGTCGAACGTGTTCTAAGGTCGGAACTCGTGACTGCGGCTTACGGTTCAACCACGTCTTTTCAGGTATTTAACGAATACGATAACCAACTGCTGAAGGCAATAGAATTGCTTCCGCAGGCACGACAGTTGGCGATCGAAGGTGCAAAAGCAAAAGTAAACGGCCCGCGTGCAAAGTTGAACAACGAAAAGTAATTTTCCGGCAGCACTTGCCACCAAAATAAAAAAGGGTGCCTCAGATTGGGCGCCCTTTTAATTTTCGCGATGGCAGAAATTAGAACAACCACCGAATCAAATAAAAAATCCCAACACCCGCGCCTATTATCATAAGCAGGAATGCCGCGATCAAAAAGCCGACAACAAACTTGAATTTCCTGTATCGGTTCTCGTCCGGCGGTGAAAGCTGATTTTGCGGAAAATAGGGCGGCGGTCTATTCATGCTTTCAATTGTGTCATATCAAACCCGATTTCGCACCTATCGGGGCAAAGGAGCTTCCAGATTTGCCAATCCGTACGCCAAAACAGCCATTAATGAACCTACTTCCGCAAGTTCTTTAGGGTCGATCTTGTCGAACGTATCCGCTGCGGTGTGATGATAATTGAAATATGTTCTGGTATCGAACCACGGAGCGAATGACGGAACTCCCAGTCGGGTCAATGGCCCTATGTCAGCCCCTACACCAGGCTGACTTTGCAGAAGTCCAGCTCCTTGTGACCTTAGCATGTTCGAGATCGGGGTTAAATAAGACTGTGCCTCCGATTTTCCGGCAAACAATATCCCTACAGGATGCGAAGCGCCAAGGTCGCTTTCTATTGCGGCAAAATGCCTGGCAATATTTGCCTTTTCTTCTGCGGCGTACGTTGTTCCGCCGACCAGACCATTCTCCTCGTTCATATAGGCGATCATGCGGATAGTTCTTTTTGGTTTGATCCTTAAACGATTCAAAAGGTAAGGCACCTGCATCGAAACGGCAACGCCGCAGGCGTCATCCAGAGCGCCGGTTCCCAGGTCCCAAGAATCCAAATGGCCGGAAACTATCACGATCTCATCCGGCTTTTCAGTTCCCTTAAGATCTGCGATTACATTATATGACACGGCATTTGGAAGCGTTTTCGGGGTCAGAACAAGCCTGATGCTGGTTTTGCCCATGGCAGCGAGATAGGAGATTGTGTCAGCATCTTCGTTCGAAACTGCTGCGGCAGGTATCTTTGTAACAGATTCGTCATAACGGGTAGCGCCAGTATGTGCAAGCCGGTTCTGCGATCCGCCGGCAGAGCGGATCAAAACAGCGATCGCCCCGAGCCGTCCGGCTGCAATCGGGCCGGCTCCACGAAACTGAACTGCCTGACCATATGCCGCGCCGCCGTTTCCGCTTGCCGCCAGGCGTTTGTCGAATTTAGAATTGAACATCACGATCTTCCCCTCGACGCCTTTTCGGCCAAGAGCATTTAGCTCGTCGAAGTTATTGACAACTACTATCTCGCCGACCATTCCGGTTTCGGGTGTCGCAACGCTGCTGCCTAAAGCTGTCAGAACGATCTTTTGCGTTGTGCCGGCCGCCATTCCCGGAAACTCGATCAACTCTCCTGTTTCGACGCCGCGAACCCAATGCGGCACGCTCAATTTTTGCAGACGGACCTCAAGCCCCAGCTTCCGCATTTCATCGGCGACGTATTGAACTGCACGCTCGGCTTGGGCGGAACCGGAAAGTCGCGGGCCGATATTGTTGGTTAGATATGCGGTTTGTTTATAAGCATAATCGCTTTCCAGAG
>JBQTJB010000284.1:0-4141 GCA_052387555.1 Blastocatellia bacterium
GAGCGGAAAGCCGCTGTCTTGGACGCCCGAAGCCGAAGCCGAAAGGCTTGCTTAGATCAGCCGCAAGGCAGATCGAGTTATCCGGATAAAAACGGATAACGCTCGCGGGAAATGATCAGCCTGTTGAGTGCTAAGCCGCTCTCGTCGAAAGACAAGAGCCTCGTTACCGGAAACGTAACCGGTGGTGGAGGAAAAGCCACCAAACAAAAACCTAACGGCATCATGCACCTTCGGGTGCAGCAAACCGCGAAAGCGTTTTGGATGCTGACCGGAGACGGGCTCCCCGCAGAGACGCTTCGGAATACAAAAATCGGCGGTTCGAACGTGTACATGCGAGAATCGCCAAACCCTTTAAAGAACATTTCGGTGTTCGAGAAGGACAACGAAAGCGTCATTTTGAGCAATCGAAATGGCGCTTTCGTTTTTTATTATTCGTATCTCAAAGCGTCGATCGGATTCAATCTCGCAGCCTTCCAGGCAGGAAGCAGGCCGAATACAAGGCCAAGCCCAACCGAAACCACAAGACCTGCGATCGGAGCCCACAAAGGAATATAGGTCGGCAAGATCATCTGAATTAGCAATGAAAGCGAAACCCCGAGAATAATGCCTAATATTCCGCCAAGTCCTGTCAGAGTGGCGGCTTCGATCAAAAATTGCGTAATTATATCCAGGCTTCGTGCGCCGATGGCCTTGCGAACGCCTATCTCTTTTGTGCGTTCTGTGACGGAAACCAGCATTACGTTCATGACGCCTATGCCACCGATCAGCAATCCGACGCTGGAAATTGCAACCATGAGAATAAAGATGCCGCTTGTGATGGCGCCAAATTGCGTGACGATCTGGTCGGAGGTCTGCACGCCGAAATTATCCCGCTTATCGGCCGGGACGTTTCTCTGCCGTCGGAGTATATTTCGCATTTCTTCGAGAGCTTCATTAAGCTTGCCGGGTTTGGCGGTCGCCATTATGAAACAGTCCTCGTTGGCAGGATAGAGCTGTTTGATCGTTTTGAATGGCAGATAGACTGCCTTGTTCTCATTATTAGGATCTTCCGCTCCAACCAGGAAGATTTCCCTTTCCTTCAGTACGCCAATTACGCGATAGTTACGCCCTTCGATCTGTATTTCTTCATCAAGGGCGTTCGAGTACGGAAACAAAGTGTTGGCAACGTCGATTCCGATGACAGCTACTTTACCGCGTTTCGCTTCTTCGTCAGCGGTGAAGTAACGCCCTTCGGCAAGGTGTGTCACGCCCATTTGAAAATAGTCGGATGACGCGCCTTGAACGGTAGCGTTAGTCATCTCTATTTCCTTGTTGCGGACATTGATGCGCTCGGCAAACGGCCCGCCGACAAAATCGACGGGCGACATAAACGGGCTCACATATTCGCAGTTTGCACACTCGGCACGTATGGCGTCTGCGTCCTTTTCAGTTAAAGGCTTGCGTGTCCGCTCCTCCATGGACGGGTTGAAGTTGAAACCTGGCTCGAATTTGAAGGCGTAGACCGAGTTCGTGCCGAATGATTCTATCTCCTTTGAAACACGGGCGTCGATTCCGGATACAAATGCCGCGATCACTATTACCGTGAGAGTGCCTATCACAACACCGAGGATCGTCAGAAACGAACGAAGTTTATGATGACGCAAAGTGTCGAGCGCCATCAGAAGATTTTCGTAAAAATTGGAACGCGGAAACTTCATACAACTTTAGTCCGCCCTTAAGGCTTCGATCGGGTCGAGTTTCGCGGCCTTCCAGGCCGGATAAACGCCCGAGATCAAACCGACGCTGCTTGAAACAAACAGCGCGATAGCCGCCCAAAAAATAGGCAATGCGGTGGGAACGGCGAAAGCCACTGCAACAATCTTTGCAATTGCGTAGGCGACGGCAACACCTATCGCCCCGCCCAGCAAAGCCAGCGATGTCGATTCAGCAAGAAATTGCTTCAACACGTCGCTTTGCCTCGCGCCGATGCTTTTACGAATGCCGATCTCTTTCGTTCTTTCGGTGACGCTTACCAACATGATGTTCATTATCACAATGCCGCCGACGACCAGCGATATCGACGTGACGCCTATCGCCACAACCTGGATCGTGCCGAAGATCTTGTCACGCAGCTCGTTTATCGCGCTCGGCGTTACTATTCCGAAATTATCTTTTTCGGATGGCTCCAGCTTTCGGCGGACGCGCATCAGCGTGCGGGCTTCGTCAAGTGCGTCTTCGTAAGTCTCGGGTCTTGTGGAGGTAACCGAGATAGAGATCGAACGTCGAACTCCGTAGATCGAAAGAAATGTCGAAAGCGGTATCGAGACGTACATATCGCGCGTTTGGCCGAATGCAGAGCCAAGTTCTTTTCCCACGCCGATCACCTGAAATGAACGTCCGTCGATCTTTATCGTTTGACCAAGCGAACTCCTTGTGGGGAAAAGCTTCTCAGCAGTTTCCGATCCGATAAAACAAACAAATTTTCTTGTCTCTTCCTCAGTATTGCTGAAGTAACGCCCTACGAGTGCTTCGATCTTTTCAATCTCTTCGATATTCGGCGTCGTGGCCTTGACCTGAACATTCATCAGGGTCTTATCGCCAAATTTTATGTCCGCCATGGAATCTGATTTGCCGCCAGCGTCTTTGATGGAACCACCGTGGTTTTTCAATGCCTGTAGGTCATCGAAGGTAACATCTTTATTGCGCCGCCTTGCAGCATTTAAGACTTCAACGCTCGAATAATCTTCTATCGAAAATTTCTGTACGCTGAACGCATTTGTGCCTATATTTGCGATCTTTTCATCCACGTAAGCATTGAACCCTTCGATCAGAGAAACAACAACGATAACGGTTGCCACGCCGAAGATGACCCCAAGCAGTGTCAAAAACGAACGAAGCTTATGAGAAAGGATCGATGCGAATGCCAGCTTTAGGGCTTCGAAAAAAGACATAAATTACACAATAAAATTTGCCCGAAATATAACAATATCAATTACGGCACTAATTTGGGAATGTTTCGTGTTACTTGATTCACCTTTTGCCAATCTAAAATCTAAAATCTAAAATCTAATGTCAGGGATGTTCATCGACCGCGTAAAGATCAAGGTAAAAGCCGGCGACGGCGGCAACGGCGTCACTGCTTTCCGGCGGGAAAAATTCGTTCCCCGCGGTGGCCCTTCGGGCGGCGACGGCGGCGTCGGGGGAGATGTATGGCTGGAATCTGACGAAGGATTTAACACGTTGCTGCATCTGCGTTACAACCCCGAGCATAAAGCCGAGCGTGGACATCACGGAGAAGGTTCGAACCGGTCGGGCAAAGACGGCGAAAATGTTTTGGTTAAAGTTCCTGTGGGCACACAGGTTATAGATACAGGAACGGAGGAGCTCGTGTTCGATTTTACCGAACCAGGACAGCGTTATCTGGCCGCAAAAGGCGGAAAAGGCGGCTGGGGAAATGCCCATTTCGCGACCCCGACTCGGCGAGCTCCGAAATTTCACTATACGGGCCGTCCCGGTGACGAAAAAGAACTTCAGCTCGAATTAAAACTGATCGCAGACGTGGGGCTGGTCGGCTTCCCAAATGCCGGAAAATCCACTCTGATCTCGGTGATCTCGGCTGCAAAACCTAAGATCGCGGATTATCCATTCACTACGCTTGAACCGAATTTGGGCGTTGTGGACATGGGCGATTTCAGAACGTTTGTTGTCGCCGATATTCCCGGCCTGATCGAAGGTGCTTCCGAAGGAGCAGGACTTGGAGATCGTTTTCTAAGACACGTCGAACGAACCAAACTGATGCTGCATCTTGTCGATGTTTCTTCCCTGTCTGGCCGCGACCCGGTTCAGGATTACGAAATAATAAACCGCGAACTTGCCAATTACAACGAAGATCTCGCAACCCGGCGTCAGATCATCGTCGCGACAAAGATAGATGCTTTGGACGAACCTGAACGGCTTGAACAGCTAAAGAAACGCGCTAAAAAAGACCGCAAACAGTTTTTTGCGATCTCGTCGGTGACGCGCAATGGCGTTGACGAGCTTGTTTTCGCAGTTGCAAAGATGCTCGACGAATATTCCGCGAACAATAGACCGGCATCAAACGGAAACCACGTCGGCGCGGCATAATTTCGTTCGTCTCACATTGTGAACTCTGTGGCTAAAA
>JBQTJB010000285.1:0-9909 GCA_052387555.1 Blastocatellia bacterium
CGCCCGACCGTTCTAAAGCCATTCTCGAAATACTCTTGATCGAACAGATTCTCCCACGTACCGAACAAACGCAGGTTGAATTTCTCTTTATTCAATGGGAAAGTGTAACCCGCCGTAAGGTCACCCCGCCGGTTGCCGTTAAACCGGTAAATGTAAGTTTGGAACGTGTAAGCGTTTGTGTCGAAAATCGGAGCCAGATAATCGCTCGTCGCCAGAAAATCGAAATTCACCCAGAAACGCTTAAATCGCTGCGTTGCCACAAGCGTGAATTGGTGCTTTGGAATTCCGAGAGTCTCAACGATTCCGCTTCCCGAAACCTGCGGCTCGCGCTGATCACTATTTGTGAAGGTGTAAGACGCAAAAAAGTCGGTGGAACGCATTGCTTTTATCGACGCGCTGAATTCGCCGCCGCGCGCGATCCCGCCTTTCTGATTTTTGTAGCCGCCAAAAGGACGTGTCGTATTTCCAATATTCGGTACGGGAAATCCAAACCCGATCGTGTCGGTCAGCTTCGAGTAAAAATAAACCGCGGTCAGCGTAGTTTTTTCATTAAATAAATACTGATCGACACCGGCATCGAACGCGATCGTTTTTTCCGGTTTCAGATTCGGGTCGCCCAGCGCCACAAACGAGTTGTTGGGAAACGTGCTGAAGAATGTTCCATATCGTTCAAACAAAGACGGTGCACGATAACCGTTGCCGACGTGTACCCTGATCTTTGTCCCCGAGCTCTCGAAAAAGTACGAAGCGGCTCCGTCAAACGTGTAAGCCGACGGCGGATTCTCGAGCGAAAGATTCGAATAAGGTGTATTCGTTAAGCTGAATTTTGGATCGCTCAACGAAAAAAACTGTGCCCGAAAACCGCCTGCAAGCTGTAATTTACCATTGAGCAAACTCACGACGTCTTGTGCAAAAAGCGTGTTGCTCGTTTGATATGCACGAGTGAAGAAATTTGCGGTTCCGCTTGGCGTAAAGCCGTCGTTGCCAAATTTTTCATGCTCGAATTCGTAACCGATCTTGAGATTGTTCGTCGAGTTCGGCGTCCAATTAAGAGTTGCGTTAGCCGTTTGAATAGTACCGTCGAAAAAACTCGTCGAGGCGCTTTGAAAGCCGACGCCAAGTTCACCATTGTCATTTTTTCTGGAAGTTTTCAGTCCCGAATAATAGGCCCGCAAAATAAGCGTGTCACCGAGGCTTTGGGTCACTGCGATCTGACCGTTAAAAAATTTAGATTTCTGCATACTGTCCGGATCATTCAGATCTGGAGTGAAATTAACGCCGGGATTTGCATCGATTATCGTAGAGTTTGACAGCGGCAACGTGCCGAAGGTATCCGGGCTTGAGTTCAAACGAACGAACGCGTCTGAAACAAAAAAACGTCCGGAAATATTATTGGTCGAAAAAGGATTGTATTCGATCCGCGATTGAAAATTGGTATTATGGGCATTGTCCTGCCCGTCGATTCCTTCGCTATATGCTGTCCGCGAAACGGCCAGATTATACCCAATTTTTCCATTATCCGTGCCGTCGGAAACGTTGCCGCGAAAACGCCCAAGCCCCAATCCGCCAAACGCTGTCGAGAGTTGGCCGTGAAATCCCGGCCGCGGAACCGGCGTTTGAAAATCGACGGTGCCGCCGATCGCGTTCGTGCCGTATAGAGATGACCCTGAACCTCGCAGAATCTCGATCTTGGAAACGCTCGTCAGCGTAAAATCACTTATAAACGGAGACGCATCACCCGTAATTGCCGAAGCATCTCGAAAGCGAATGCCGTCGATCAAAATGGCTGTGTCCTGATTCCTCAGGCCGCGCGATTTGATCGTGGCCGTTCGCCCGAACCCGCCAAGCTGCTGTACCCGAAAACCCGGAATCGTTCGCAAACTTTCAGCCAAAGCAAAATCCGCCCGGTCGCGCAGCTCTTGACCGTCAATAACATTTACCGATTTAGACACCTGTTCGAGTGTTTGTTCAGCGTCCGCCGAAATCGTCACCGTTTCGCGAATAGTTCCCTGCTCGTCAAGTCTTAGATCAACGATCTTGCCGTCACCTGAGATCACTTCGACATTAGCCGTTGAAATGCCGACCACCCGCCCTTGGCCGATCTTTTGCGCTTCGAGAATGTATTTTCCGGGCGCTGCCTGAAACCTGAATTCGCCAGCCTCGTCGGTTACAGCGGTATATTTGACCTGCCTGGTCGTCTCGTCCGCCAGCGTCACAACCGCCGATTTGACGGGACCGCCAGTGTCCGTTACTTTGCCCTGAATCGAATAGCCATTTTGCGCCGCATGATTCAATGTCAAAAACCAAATAAAAACTAAAACTGCTAAAACTCTCATCATTTCTCCTTTTCTGCCCATCGCAGAATGGTTCAAAGCCCCGACAATCGAGCAAAGTTCCCGGCTCATCCAATTTCAGATTTCAGATTTGAGATTTCAGATCTTTCAATCTGCAATTCCAAATCCGAAATCCGTTATCGGTTCACGGTTGCGTGGGCAGCGTCGGCTTTTCACCGAGCTTCCTTTGCGTCATTTGTCATCCGGGTTCAAAGTTCCGCCTTTGGCGGCTTGCCTGCTAAAAGCTGGTACTCCAAACGCTAATACACAGTCGTCACTCTCGCCTTCCCGCTTGCCGGATGTTGATCCAGCAGCACTTGCACGCTGTAAACCTCATTCAAATTCTTCTCGGATAAAACTGCGTCGGGCGGTCCGAAGGCAAAAACTCGTCCGCCATTTAGCAGCATTACTTCGTCGGCAAACTCCGAAGCCAAGTTTAGGTCATGAGTGATCACGATTGCTGACCCATTACAGCTTCGGCACCTTTCACGAACAAGCCTGAACATCAAAGCCTGATGAGCCAGATCGAGATTCGCCGTGGGCTCGTCGAGCAACAAAACAGTTGCTTCCGTTGCCAATGCTCTGGCTAAAACGACACGCTGCCGCTCGCCGCCCGAAAGTTCGTTCATCAGCCGATTTTCAAAATCTGCGAGATCGCATTGCTTTAACACATTCCGAGCAATTGATAAGTCATTCTCGGTTTCCCAACCAAATGCACTCCCCCGAGCAAATCGCCCTGACAACACGAACTCAAATACGCTTACAGGAAACTTCGTCTCATTTTCCTGCGCGACAACCGCGATCTTTCGTGCGATTTCCCGACGTGAATACTCACCAAGGCTCTTTTCACCCAATAAGATCTCGCCGTCCGATATTGGAACCGTTCCATTCAAAGTCCGGATCAGCGTTGTTTTTCCGGCACCGTTAGGCCCGAGCAAGGCAACGATCCGTCCTTTGTTCAAATCGAACGAAACATCGTTTATCACGTAGCTTCCGCTGTATTTCACACTGACTTCGTTAACCTTAAGCAAACCAATTGCCGCAAAAAATGCGCAAAATTCTCAAAAGAAATTTTTGCTTTTTTTGAGCCTTTTCGCGGCTAATTCCTCCTTAGCAAATAGATAAATACCGGAGCACCGACGAGCGCGGTAATGGCCCCGACCGGCAGTTCCCGCGGAGCGATCACCGTCCTTGCAATCGTATCCGCAAGTACAACAAAAATTGCTCCTGCAAGTGCCGACAGCGGCACGACAAGGCGGTTATCGCTGCCTATCGCAAGTCTGACCAGATGTGGCACTATCAAGCCTACATACCCGACCGAACCGCTCGCCGCCACCGATGTTCCGACCAGCAAACTGGCTAAACCAAAAACGGCCATGCGAACACGGCCGATCTCAACGCCGAAATCCAGAGCATCGCGTTCACCGACCATCATCAAATTCAACGCCTTAGCCTGCGACGCCAAAATGATCGTTCCGACGGTTGAAACAGCAAGCGTCATATAAAATCCGTCGTATGTGGCTTGCGATAGATCACCCAATAGCCAAAACGTAAACCCGCGCAGCTTTGCCGCGTCGAGGACGCTCGTCAAAAGGACGATGATCGAAGAGAGAAAAGTAGTTACTATCACGCCCGAAAGCACCAACCGCTCAACGTTCATGCCGGCCCGGCTTCGAGCCATTTGATAAACCGTAAATGTCGCGATTCCCGCTCCCGCAAACGCCATCGCCGGTCTTGCAAATCCATAGCTTTCAAAGAACACGAACGCCAGCATCGTCCCCAACGCTGCCCCATTTGAAACCCCCAGCAGATAAGGCTCCGCCAACGGATTTCTCAACAAGGCTTGAAGACTTGCTCCCGCAACCGCCAAACTCGCACCGACACACGCTCCGAGCAAAACCCTCGGAAGCCGTATATCGAAAAGAATTGCTTGTTGTTGATCGTTCAGGTCGAAAAGCGACAACCGCTCGCTGCCGACAGACACAGCCAGCAGCAGCACCAAAACCAGTGCCGCAGATAACGTGATCCATATCCCAATCCTTTGTTTCAAAAATGCGTTTGTTTTTCGTTTTTCGTTTTTAGCTCTTCCATTTATAGGCAATCATTGATGCAAATATTTTGCGATCTCTTCCAACGCATCGACCAAACGCGGGCCGGGACGCGAAATAATATCTGCATTCACACGAAACACGCGCCCGTTTTTTACAGCAGGCGAATTTCTGAAAACCTCATTCGGTTCGCGATTTCCGTCGCTTTCGGTCAGAATTATTGCATCGGGATTTAGGGCATAAGCGGTTTCTTTGTTGAATGCGGTATATGCTTTTTCCACATCCTTTGTTACCGAAATGCCGCCGGCCCGATCCACAATATCGGTAATAAATGAACCCTTGCCAACTGTAAAAAGTGAATTCTTGTCTATCTGTACAAACACGCGAACAGGATTTTCATTTCGAACTCTTTGTTTGACATCGCTGACACGTTTTTGCAGATCGGCGACGAGCTTGTCCGCGTAGTCATGCGTCCCGAAGAGATCGCCAAGCTGTTTCAGATTCCGCAAAACGTCGTCAAGGCTATTCGGATTGGTCACAAAAACTGCGATATTTTGCTGCTCCAGCGTCTTGCTGAAGGCCTCAAGCTGCGAAGCTGTCGAAACAAAAACGACATCAGGCATTAGCGCAACGATACGTTCGATATTTGGCGTTTGCGTGTCGCCAATACTTGGTATCGTTCTTGCCGCCTCTGGGTAATTACAAAAAGTCGTCACGCCGACAAGTCTGTCTCCCGCCCCCACTGCAAAGATTGCTTCAGTAAGGCTCGGCGCCAGCGAAACGGCTCGTTCGATCTTGCCCGGCAGCTTAACGGCACGTCCGAGATCATCCTCGACGATCTGGAACACTGGTTCGCTCACCGCCCTCTTTTTTTCGGCGCAGCCAATGCCAACCCCAGACGCGATCAAACAACAAAAGGTTAAAAATAACGATGCTTTCCGAAGAACCATATACCCCAAGCCAAAATTGAAATGCCTTGCTTTTCTATTGTCCGCGTCAAAACAGGACAAGAAAAACAAGGCACTCGAATTACTAAAAATACCGTGTTCGCCGCCGATGTCTTTACGCGAGACACCCTTCGGGCAAAAGGCTGCGGCTTGGTAATCTGACTTATCGAAAGACTCGACTCACAGTGACGCGATCGTGCGGGATTTGCACCCGGCTTCCCAACTGTCGCCATCTCCAAAGAGACAGCGTCCGCAGCAATTTACTTTGAAAGAGCAAAAGTCAGATTATTACGCCTTAAGAAGGTAATGTCAAAACCCTCACGCACCGGCAGCCTTCGAGAAATAGACCTTCTTTACTGCACGAATGGTGTTGCAGTGAATCTCGACCGTATCGTTGATGTTGGCCGCATACCCGCCGCTCATCGTCGTCACGATCGGAACCGATGATGCTTTTGCGAATTCGAGTACCATCTCGTCACGCTTTCGAAGGCCTTCGATCGAAAGCCCAAGTCGGCCAAGTTTGTCTTTTTCATAAGGGTCGGCGCCGGCAAGATAAAAGATCACGTCCGGGTCGTGGAGAATCACTCGCGGTAATGCATGTTCCAGAGTTTCAAGAAACTCAATGTCACCCGTGTTGTCCGGCAACTCGATGTCGAGTGAGGAATTTTGTTTGAATAATGGATAGTTCTTCGCGCCATGCATCGAAAACGTAAAAACCTCGGGTGAATTCTGAAAAATAAATGCGGTTCCGTCGCCTTGATGAACGTCGCAATCCACGATCAGAAACCGTTTCGCCAAACCATCACGCTGTAGAACACGAATTGCAACAGCTACGTCGTTCAAGACACAAAAACCTTCGCCTCGGTCGGGATAGGCGTGGTGCGTGCCTCCGGCTAATTTGACGCTATTCCGGTTTCCATGCAGTCATGTGAGGCGTTTATCGTTCCTGAAATTGCATGAAACGACCGCCGAACGAGTGATTTCGACCACGGCAGCCCTAGTTTTCTGACTTCCTTCGCGGTCAGACCGCCGCTTTGCAGACGTCCAATGTAGTCCTGGGTGTGAACCAAAAGCAGATCGGCAACCGACGCCGATTCTGGCTGGACGATCTCATCTGACGCTAATGTACCTTCCGCAAGAAGCCGTTCCCGAACGAGTTCGAACTTTCGTATTGGAAAGACGTGTCCCTCGCCGATATCCGCGTAATAGTAAGGTGAGTAGTAAATTCGGTATTCTGACATCAAAATCCGAGTTTAGAACGCGAGACCGGAATAGTAAATCTGTTCAGTCAAATGCTTCCGGTTATGTGTGATCTATTTTAAACTTTAGAAAGTCCTTTACCTTTATTTGTTTTCAAGTTAATATTTCGTGGTAGCAAAGCAACCGTCGATCGGAGGTACCGCATCATAGCCGAGGATAAATTTCTAAAATCCGAGAACAGTTTTGCAGGAGTGACAATGGAGTCAAATTCGGCGGCGATCGAACAGGAAATCGCGTTTGGGTTTGAGGAGAGCGCAGAACTCCCTTTATTTGAGGCACCGGTAGTGTTTCTCGCACCTGCGGTCGAGACGGCCGTTGATGCGGACACGTCCGATATAGATTTATGTCGTCTGGCTGCCGACGGCAGCATTTCCGCGTTCGAGCTTCTCTATCAAAGGTACAATCGCCGCACCTACTCGCTTTGCATGAGGATGACCAATAGCCAGATCGAGGCTGAAGACCTTACCCAGGAAGTTTTCATCCAGCTTTTCCGAAAGATCGGCAGTTTTCGCGGCGATTCTGCTTTTTCGACGTGGCTTCACCGGCTGACCGTAAATCAGGTTTTGATGCATTTTCGCCGTCGAAGCGTAAAAAACGAGAAGGTGTCCGACGATGGCGAAATGCCGGAGCAGACCGTCGCGGGTTCGTCAAATCCCAACAGAATGCAGGTGATCGACCGGATTGCACTCAAAAATGCGATCGCCAAGCTTCCGAAAGGTTATAAGAATGTGTTCGTTTTGCACGATGTAGAGGGTTTTGAACACGAAGAGGTAGCCCGGCAATTGGGTATTTCGGTTGGCACGTCGAAATCGCAGCTTCACAAGGCCCGTTTGAAGCTGCGCGGCCTGCTTATCAAACAAAAAGATTAGCAATTGAAGAAACTAAACTTACACGAATAAGACTCAGGCTTGTTCGTGTTTATTTTTGTTCGAGGATTAGGCGATTTATTTTGCCCGAAAAGGCAACGTTTTACGGTACTGCCTAATCTATTAGGTTGATTCAATTAGCCGGGCATTTTCATTAAGAAATGCTGTTTTAGAAAGATGAATTGCGAAGAGTGTCAGGAAATTATCAGCCTTTATATCGACCAAGAACTCGATTCGGTAAAATCGGGGGCTGTCGATGCTCATCTGGCTGTATGCCCGGAATGCTCGAAGCTGTACGATGAATTTGCACTGATCCTGGATTCCTGTCGCGACGAGGCTCCCTCCGAACTTGCACCGCCCAATCCACAGGCTCTCTGGTGCCGAATCAATAACATTATCGAGACCGAGCAGCGTCCGGAACCGATTTCCGAACCTGAACCCAAGCGGCTCTTCCCGCGGGTTTTGAACTTGTCGTTCGGGCAAATGGGTGCCGCGGTATTGGGAATCGCTTTGGTCAGTTCGCTTTTGACTGTGGTTGGCATTCGTAATTATTTCGAACCTGCCGGAGATGATTTCACTTCGCGGTCAAGTGCTTCGCAAACCACGTTCGAGAAGCTTTTAAGCAAAGTAGGTTTGACCGACACGCCGCAACAGGCCCGCGAACGCCGGCTAAAAGAGCAGGAAAGCGCGATCGATTATTGGAACAAACGCGTCCAGATGCGTCGCGGCCAATGGGACACGAAGATGCGGGACGCCTTCGACCGTAATTTGAGTGAGATAAATCAGGCAGTTAATGAATATACGATGATCCTCGAACAGGATCCTCAGGACGAGCTTTCCGGTGAAATGCTGGATTCTGCCCTTAACGAAAAAATGAATCTTTTACGTGAGTTTTCCGAGCTATAGTACTTAGTTATGATCGGTAGATCGATAAATCGGGTTTGCCGCTTTAGCGGCATGAAAACTACGATTCTTCTCTTGTTGAGCGTAGTTTTTTTATTTGCGCCCGGCATCAATGAAATATCGGCTCAGAAGAGGTTCTCTAAAAGCTATCCGGCGGGCCAGAGTGTCCGGCTTCAATTGATGAACCGGTCGGGAACAGTTACCGTAGAAGGCTGGAATCGCTCCGAGATCAATATTTCCGCATATCTTGAAGCCCCCGCAGCGAACATAGCTCCACAAAGTTTGAGCGGAACGATCTATATCAACCTAATCCGCGACAATCAAGGTCGAAACGACGTAGGCAACGTGAACTTTACTATCAAAGTGCCGTTTTCGACGGCGGTGGACATCGAGACAAAAATTGGCAATCTGACCGTGACCAACGTTCGCGGAACTTTGGTCAGGGCTCACATCACCAGCGAAGGCGATATTACGCTGACAAATATCGAGTCGAGTACCGTCTCCGCCCAAAACGGCATCGGTGACATTTTCTTCGACGGCGAAATTCAATCCGGCGGAAATTATCGTTTTACCTCGATACGCGGAAACATCAATCTTAGAATCCCATTTTCGTCGTCTTTCAAACTAATCGCGACCGCTCCCTCCACCCGAAGCATCGATCTGGGCACCTTTTCCGGCGGCAATATGCGTTTTGTCGGTGACGGCCGGCGCGTAGTAGGACAGGCAGGCAATGGCGACGCCACGCTGACCGTCACAAACCAACGCGGGAATATTTCTTTCATCAGGCGTTAGCTTTCTGCCCACGAAAAAATTGTTGCTTTCAATCAGCCTGCGGCGTAAGATGAAAAAGGACTTCGCGCTTCTTCAATCTCCGTTTCCAACCAAAAACAATGAAAAAACAAATACTGCTTCTGGCTTTTCTATTTACGTGCAGCTCGTTATGCGTCTTTGCTCAAAATACTGCTTTGCTAAAGCGGACAACTTACAAGAACGACAAGTTTGATTTCGGTGTCGGCGGCACGCTCTCTGTCGTCGGTGCTCCGATCGGGTCGATCCGTGTTGAGGGCTGGACAAAAAACGAAGTTGAGATTTCCGCAGAGATAGAAATTCAGGCAGCAAATGAAGCCGATCTTGTGCGAATATCGCAAGTTACCGGATTTGTTTTGGAAGAGAGTCTCAGCCGAACCGGCATCATAAGCATCGGCTCCCACGATAAAAAGCACATTAAACGGGTTGCGAAAAAGTTTCCTAAACACCTTTACGGCTTGCCGTTCCGAATAGATTATATAATCAAGGTTCCTAGATACTGCGATCTTCAAATCGACGGAGGAAAGGGCGATCTTTTTCTTTCGGGTATCGAAGGCGCGATGAAAATTAATTTTCTCGATACCAACGCGAAGATCGATCTGGTTGGAGGAGGCATAACGGCGACATTCGGCACCGGCGACATAAGCATATTGATTCCGTCCAGAAGCTGGCGAGGGAGGTTTGCCGACGTACAACTCGCCACAGGCACAATGAACCTGAATCTGCCGGCCGGTCTAAATGCCGA
>JBQTJB010000286.1:0-16534 GCA_052387555.1 Blastocatellia bacterium
ACACGAAAGAGGCAAAGGAGTCGCTGGACAACTTCAACGAATGGGAGAAAGCCAACCCGCCGCAAAATACCGATATTGATTCATTGTTTTCGTCACTAAAAAAGAAAAAACGTCCGCGTGCCAAGTAAATCGAGAACCACGTCAACTCATCACGAACTCGTCGAGTGCGATTTAGAATTCCCTCGCATCCTTCAGGAACTCGCTAAACTATCACTAACCGAGTTGGATCAGGTCGAAGCATCTATCAAGAAAATCAACCAAATGACTTGGGATCAGATTTACAAAACGTCATCTAAAACCCAAAAGCGAGGCCTGAACTGGGAACCAATCGCCGGACAAACGACCGGATCCGGAAAAACGATCGCATCGATCAGAATTTCAAAGAAATTTCGAGCCCGAGTCTGCCGCGATGGAAAGTTTATGAGATTCATCTCGATTCATCCAGATCACGACAGCGCTTACCATGAAACTGGCGGAGAGAATGTGTAAATATTGATCGCCGTCCGATTGCGACTACTCAAGTATTTGCATAAGATGGCTTTATGAAGGAGGAATACGATTTTTCAAGAGGTGAACGTGGTAAGTTTTACAATGCTGATGGAGAATTCCATTACGCCGCCGACGCATTCGAAGCCAGCTTTTCAAGCTTAGCCGCCGGCGAAGCCGCGAAAGTCCGCTCAGGCATGATTATCGTCCGCATCCTCGACGGCATAGTAAAAAACCGCTACTCGGGCGACCCCGGCAAACTCGCCGCATGGGTCTCAGCGTCGCACGTCGAAAAAGCCCCGAAGAAAAAGGAGCCGACAACGCCGTAGGAGATTGATGATGAAAATGATTAAAACAGTCAGTCTCATGGCATTGCTGATTTTCGTTGCATCAAGTATCTGCCTCGCGCAAAAAGGAGCGGCTGCACGTGCTGCGGCTGTAAAGGCCGCTCAAGAAAAAGCGCAAAGGGCAGCCGACGAAGAGTCGGTGCGAAAGATGCCCGATCCAGGTGCTGATACAGCTTTTGTTATTGCAACAAAAGCAAACATCAGGGAGGAACCGAACAAGACAAGTCGAATTCTTCTTGAGGTTGAACGCGGCGAAGCTCTTTCACTTATCGAACGCGAACCAACCGGAACTTGGTTTCGAGTGATTCATGTCGAATCTGCAATCGAAGGATGGATCGATCAAAGTGTAATCGTTAACAAGTTCACCTCGAATCGATACACCGCGCCGGATTTTGAAGAAGAAGTAACTGAATCGTATTCAAATCCAACGGTTAAGATCACCAATCAGGAAAGGGCAACGGATTTGAATTTGCGCATGAACGGTGTTCTATACATTATCAAAGCTGGCACCACACGTTCCTTTACATTGCCTCCCGGTCCCTATGAATACTATGGATGGTCACCGGGCGTTCGTGCGACATTTGGAAAGAGCAATTTGTCGAAGGGAGTCATCTACTCATGGACTTTCTTTATCAGGCGAAGATAGAACGTGAGGCATAGTCCCAGAAGTTGAAAGTGAATGGCAATTTTCGACGCAGAAGAAATCGAAACCAAAGAATCCAAATGGTCGGACGTGGTCGCCGGAGTTCTCGGTTGTCTTCTCTACATCGCTTTTGGCGTTGGTGGAATTGCGATTATTGTATTGCTGATCCGCGGCGTACCATGGATCGCTGAGAATGTTTATCCAATAGTTACTCTTGTCTGTACCCTTCTCCTTTTGCTCCTTATTCCGCTGAGCATAGTCCTGTCGATTTTTCGAAAAACACGCCCTTGGGCGGGTCTAGGTTTTACTCTAGCTTCTTACGCCCTTGGTTTAACTACTTGGCTCTGGACGCTAATTCTAGCTTATGTGCTCGCCGGAACAGTCTGGATGATTATCGGATTGCTTTTTGCGGGAGTCGGAGTTGTTTTCATCGCTTTTGTTGCTTCCTTATTAAACGGTGAGTGGGCAATCGCTATTCAAGTTGCGATCATGACAATCGTTGCTTATGGCCTTCGCGGCCTCGGGACCTATTTAGTCGAAGGAAAAAAGGAAGAAGGTTCTGACGACGAGAATTTTTCTGATTTTTGGGAAGAATATCAGAGGAAAGCAGAAATGCTACGTCGTTTTGGTGAGTTCATGGAGCACGAAAAGCCACTTATTCCTGACATCGAGACGCTTCCGTTTGAGAAACAACAGATTCACGACGTACTTTGGGAAAAGGAACAAGAAATGTGCGATCTCGCAAATCAAGCTGTAAAGGACGGCGAGACCGAAAAACTCCCCGAACTCGAAAAGATGATTGGAGCATTAGGCTCTTTACGCGTCGTTCTTCATACCTATTGTGATATTGATCCTGAGGATCAGGATGATGTCGATTATTTCAACTCGTACTCGACGATAGATGAAATACCCGAAGAGGAAAAACTAGAATTTGGAAGACTCTTTGGGAAGTACCTATCAAAAGGCATGGCTCTACCATCAATGGACGAAGGCAATTAGTCCACTTCCCAACTTACTTCTCCAAAAACCTAGCAATTCGCTTTTGGCAGTCGTCGGATGCGGGCGGCTTGGCAGTGAACAACTAACAACGAATAGTGAACAGTGAAGAGATTCCGGTTTCCGACGGAGGCTGCCGGTTTCAATGGCGGTTTACTCACCGATACTTTCGTAGATCGCGGCGATTTGCGGGCGAAGGTTCGGGAGGTCTTCGGTGGCGGTTTTCCAGACGACGTCGAGGTTGATGCGAAAGTAATGGTGAGCGATCTTGTCACGCATACGGGCGATCTGGCTCCAGGCGATGTTTGGATATGCGTCCGTTATTTCTGATGAGAGATTTTTGACTGCTTCGCCGACTACTTCGATATTTCGCACGAGTGCGTCCTGAAGCATTGGATTCACCTGATAATCTTCTTCGCGCACGCCGTTCACATAATCAGCCACGCGGTCGCAGCACTCGATGATGTCATAGAGATATAGACGATCATGCCTACTTTTCATAGATCACTTTCAGGTCGGCGAGGACGTTTTTGCGGATCAGCGGATGAAGCGAAGCCTCGGTCGCAAGATCGATATTGCGGCCGAAGATCTCTCTGAACGTATCTTCGAGAGCAATAAATTCGACAAATCCGACCGGTTTTCCAAGACGAACGAGCAGATCAACATCGCTGTCAGCGGTATCTTCGCCACGCGCAACCGAACCGAAGACGCCCAACATCGCAACACCTTTCGCATCACATGCTTGCCTTATTTTGTTCAGCATCGGTTCCAGATTCATATGTTACCTCAAATCGATAATAGCATAGCTATTTCTCAAGAAACTTAGCAATTCCTTTTTGGCAGTCGGAGGTCTGTCGGGCTTTTGCGTTTGTTATGACGCCTTTTTCGATCGCTTCGGGAAAGTTGAGGGCATCGATGTCGTAGAGTAATTGCTTTGTCATCGCGACGGCGGAGCCGCTGACTTTTGTGTAAACGCTGGCGAATTCCATCACGGCGGCGTCGAAGTTTTCTACGTCGTACACGTGGTTGACTAGGCCGAGGCTGAAAGCTTGTTCGGCGGTGTATTCGAAGCCTTGGGTTAGCAGTTCGAAGCTCTTCTTTTCGCCGAGATTACGGCGCAATATCACAGCGACCATCGCGGGAACGAATCCGATCTTGACCTCGGGATAACCAAAACGCGCAGTCATCGTCGCCACAACCAGATCGCACGCCGTTGCCAGCCCGCATCCGCCCGCAAGCGCCCGGCCATGTACGGCAGCAATGACGGGGACTTTGACGCTGCGGATCAGCATGAACAACTCAGCAAGGCTGCGAGCGTCTTCGACATTCTCTTCGTACGAAGCCGTCGCGATCTTCTGGATAGCCGAGAGGTCCGCTCCCGAACAGAAATCCTTCCCGGCGCCTCGGATGACAATTGCACGCAGGCTTTCATCAGCATCAGCCTCACGCAGCGCAGCTTTCAATGAAAAGATAAGCTCGTCATTCAAGGCGTTACGCTTCTCGGGGCGATTGAGCGTGATGACTCGGGTCGCATTCTCAGTTGTGATTAGTACTTCTGGCATAAGAAATGGAACCACTAAATAACACGAAACAACACTAAATTAAGAGCATCAATCACTTAGTGTTGTTTGGTGAATTTTCGTGGTTACTTTTCCTCCGGCACGTCGATATGCATCCGCAGCAACGCCGTCGAAAATGTTTTGCCCTGCGCGTCGGTCATTAGGCTGCGGGTGCCGCCGCCGCCGAGCGAACCGTGAAGAAGAAAGTTCAATGCGCCGAGATTCGGCAGCTCAAATCGCTCGACTTCCCCCTTCACCATTTCGCCGAAATGTTCTTTTACACGTTCGGCGGTGACTTCGCGAACGAGAATCGGATAATGTTCGGGTTTGAGGGCGATCAGACCGACATTGGCCGTGTCGCCTTTGTCACCCGAACGGGCGTGAGCCAGCTTTAACAAAGATACTTTACTCATAAATTTGATGAATTTCGTTGCTTTACAATCGTTCAAAATGAATTATCTGGGAGTCTCTTGCGAGAAAGTCCTTTCGCTTCCTATTAAAGTTGTGTTTCAATGTTAAATCAAGTGAGGGTGCTGATTTATGACGTATAAACTTGCCCGATTTCTTCCAATTACACTGTTGAGCCTATTCTTCATTCCAACATTCTCAACCGCACAGAAAACAACCTTGCCGACAATTGACGAGATCGTAAAAAACGCGGAAAAAAAATCAGCCGAATATGTAGCGGCCTTCAAAAATCTGCTTGCCGAAGAAACAAAGACTTTCTTAGTTTATGAGAAAGATGGAGATGTCAAAAAGCAGCGAACAGTCAGGTCAAATTTTATTGTCTATCAGCTTTCGAGATCCGAGGACCACATCGTGGAGTTTCGCAACGTCCTCGCCGTTGACAACAAGAAAATAACCGATTCGGACAACCGCGCACAGGATTTTTTCGAAAAGGTCGTCAAAAGTGAATCTTCAGCTAAGGAACTTGAAAGAATCGAAGAGGAAAGTCTTCGCTACGACAACGATATACAACTCAACGGCCTGACACTATTTCAATCCGTCCCGCTTGCCGAGAACATCCGCAAGTCGCTTCAATTTACCTTTAACGGCGTCGAGATGCTCGAGGGGCATCGTGTTTATGTCATTACCTACCTTCAGATAACTCCGAACCCTGATATTCTTGTCAATTCAAAAGCCACGGAAAGTGGTAGAAAAAACTTGCTGAGTTACGACATCGACCTTGGCTATAAACAGAACATTAACGCGTCGCTTCGGGGCAAGTTCTGGATAGACGCCGAGACTTTTCAAACACGGCGTGAAGTGCGTGTGCTGGCGATCAGACCCGATAAGTTCACGTCTAATGTAACGGTTTCGGCAAGAGATTTCGAATATCAAAACAGCGAGTTCGGCATTCTGACGCCGCGGAAAATTACATGCATCGACTACAGGGTCGATAAAAAGAATAAGACGACCGAGATAGACCTGCGCGCGATTTTTGAATACTCAAAGTTCTCTCAGGCGGACGTCCAGGTAAAATCGGCTGAGATCAAATAACCTACTTTTATCGACCCAACCTTTCAATCAAGGCTAAGGCCTGTTTACGGTCGCTTAGAATGTTTGGATCCGATGACAATTTCGTTCTTTCCAGAAACTCTGATAGATCACGTTTTGCTTCCGTAACTTTTCCTATCTCAGCGTTCAACATTCCCAGCCTTAAGAATACGAATTTCGAGGACGTAAGCATTTCCACTCGTGCCTGATCGCGGACACTTTCCAACTCCGTGAGAGCTTCGGGCTTTTTGTTCTGCAAATAAAGCACAACGGCGAGTTTTTCCGTCAGGGCAGCACGATATATCGGCAGCCGTATCCGTGCTTCGCGTAGGCTAACCTCCGCGTCCGCGAGCCTGTTTACGCTTTGCTGGGCAACCACATATGCTTCGTAAGCCTGAAAAAGCGTGTACGCGTTTATCGATTCCGGTGGGAGATTCAGAACTTCTTTCAAATCGGTAATCGCAGCATTGCTCTCACGTTTCGTAATTTGATTACGTGCACGGCCTACGAGTGCAAGAGCCGAAGGTCGTATCGCCAGCGATTTGTTATGAGCGTCGATTGCTTCGTCGATGAGTTCTTTTTCGGTCAATACAGAACCAAGCTGCAGCCAGTTGAACGATGAGCTTTGATCGATAGTGACCGAATGCCTCCAGAGCGACAGATCGCTTTTCCAAACGCTGCTGTATCTTAAGGTTTGGAATCCAAGCAGAAAAGCCAATGCCAGGGTCGCCGCTAATACAAATTTTGGCGCTCTGTTAGTTGAGGGAACTAATAAGAATAAAAATGTAAGCATCCCCAACAGGGACAGGTACAAATATCTGTCGTGAACGATTTGTTCCGATGGAAAAGCCGTAACATTAAAAACCGGGATGAGTGGTAGTATAAACATCGCAATCGCAAACATCCGAATACGCGAAAGTCTAACCACCAGCCAACCGGCAGCAAACAGAGCGACGACTGTCAGCAATGGGACAACAAATTGGATAAATTCGATTGATTCCACAGGTCTTACGCCGTAATTAGGTCCAAGCCAAAGCGGAAAAAAAACCTGTCCCAAATAAAATAAGAAGATAATCGGGGCTGAAAGCAACGATGAAAAAACGCTTGCGGAGTCCTCCGCAGTCTGGGCCACACTTCCGAGAACCAGAAACCTGGTCAAAAGATAAGCAAAGGCGACAGTCGCAAAAGCAACAACGCCGAACATATCTCGCAAAACAAATCCCTTCGACTTCTCCTTATCCTTGTCGCGTGCAAGCACAAACGCAAACAAGGGAATGCATAATACCGCGACCTCTTTTGCACCTAGAGAAAGGCCGTACAATAAGAGTGAGAGTCCAAGATAAATCTTCCTACCCTTACTCATCACCGCTAACAAAAGCGAACCCAGCAAAAAAGCAGCGAACAACAAATCAGGCGACCCGGAGATCCACGCGACCGATTCGACATGTACCGGATGCACTGCGAAAATAAATACGATGCAAAATGCGATCAGATCGTCAATTCCAAGTTTCGAAGGAACGCAAACGCAAGTAGGCAGACGAAAGTGTGAAGAACGATGTTAGACAAATGCCACCCGAAGGGTTCGAGGCCGAACAGGCGAAAGTTGATTATGCACCACGCTGTAAACGTCGGCCGCCAATAGTTGCTCGCCGAAATTGTGCCGTCGCCTTTGAAAGCCCATACGTCGGACGTCAAAGCTTTTCCGTAAAGCGAAGAGTCCTGAATGAGCGGATTCGCGACGATCTGCCGCCGGTCGTCGTAAACGAATTCGCCGTCAAGCGAATTTGCAAAAACTAGAAACGCCGCAGCCGCAATTGCAAACCCGAGAAGAAGTGCTCTTTTTTTTTCTCCATTCAGTTTTTCTTTTTTCGAAGCTCTTCCGATTTAGCTGCGGCCAGCGGATCTTCGTCAATCTTGTCGATTAGTCCGATTTTCAATGCTCGCGACGCATCTATCGGTGTAGCCGTCAGGAACATTTCTAGCGCATTTGCCTCGCCGATCAGCCTCGGAAGCCGTTGGGTTCCGCCCCAGCCCGTGATGATCCCAAGCCCGACGCCGGGATGGCAGAACGTCGCGGTTGGCGAAGCGATCCGGTAATTGCACGCCAACGTCAAATCCAGGGCGCCGCCGAAACAAAAACCGTTGATCGCGGCCACTATTGTCATGGGCATAGCCGCAATGGCGACCATTAGTTCTTGGCCGCGCTCGGCAAAGCCCCTCGCGTCATCGCCGTTAACCGAAACTATCTCCCGCAGATCGGCGCCTGAGGCAAAGACGCCATCCTGGCCCGTAAATATCAACCTTTTCGTATCACTATCACCTACGCGGTCAAATAATTCCCAAAGCTCGTCCAGTACGGCGAGCGAAAGCGGGTTGCGAATTTCAGGCCGCGTGAAGCGTAGAACCAGCGAATCGTCACAGACTTCGGTTATAAAGTATTTAGACATTTGCGGTTTTGCGTTCAATAATATCTTTATGTTCAGAACCAACAAAGCCCATCCATGGCACGGCATTACGATCGGCGATAATGCGCCGGAAGAAGTTACGGTATTTATTGAGATCGTGCCGCGCGACACGGTAAAATACGAGGTGGACAAGGAAACCGGATATCTGAAGATAGACCGTCCGCAGCAATATTCCAACGTTGTCCCGGCCAATTACGGATTTATCCCGCAGACCTACTGTGCCGAAGGCGTCGCCGATCTTGCACGAAAGGGATCGGACATCAGGATCAATGGAGGCGATGGCGATCCTCTGGACATCCTCGTATTGTCCGAGCATCACATTCCCCGCGGCGATATAATTCTCAAAGCCGTTCCGATAGGCGGCTTTTGCCTGATCGATGACGGCGAAGCCGACGACAAGATCATCGCCGTGCTGAAAGGTGATAAGGTTTTTGAGCAGTATCGCGAAATATCCCAATTGCCTAAGGGAATACTCGAACGTTTCGAGCATTACTTCTTGACATATAAGAGTTTGCCGGACGAGCCAAATGTCTGTGAGATCGCCTATTCCTACGGCCGCGAAGGGTCTCATAAAGTTATTCACGCCGCAATTGCCGATTACAGAAAACTGATCGGTCAATCTTAGTACGTTTATTTGCGGTCAATTTCCTACTTCGCACGATTCTTTTCTCGGAACATTTCGAGAGTTGCCTTGATGCCGTCGATGTGCGGTGTGTTTGCATTGCGGAGGTTTGCAAAGCCAATTCTAGTGAATTGTAAATCGTAAATCGTGAATAGAAAAAGCGGGCGTCGGGTCTTCGGTTGGAGCCGCGTCGGCTTCGTTGTTGGGCAGAGGCTGCTATGGGCCGTATTTATTGTCTCGACGTGTTTCTTCGGCCTTCTCGTGCTGGCATTCGTCGCATTAATGGCGATGGTGCAGGGCGGAGATGGCGGGGCCGATTCCACTACGCTTTGGGGAGCTTTGGTCGCTGCGGTTGCCTCTTTCTTAACGTCCGTTTCCAGTTTGGCCGGACTTTTACTCGGCTGGAAAAAGCAAAAGGTCGATACGGCCAAGGCCGACCTCGAAGTGCAAAAACTACGGCTCGATCTCGAACGCGCAAACCTGGAGATGGAAAAGCTGCGGCCTCGCAAAAAAAAACAAATGAATCTAGCCGAGTTGACGCTGGAAGCTTGCTCTCCAGTCAAAAGAGCAAGAACATTACCTCGATTCTCGGAAGGACCCGGTCGCTACTGCTCCCGGTTCTGACAGGACGGTAGCACAAACGCCCCGAAGTGCGACGTTTCCGTTCATTCTAACTCTTCCTCGAATTTCTTTCGCATGGACTCGAAATAATTTCTTTCCTGTCGTCGATCGTTCTCGGCCGTGTATGTAACCTGGTGGGACGGTTCATCTGCGTTAGTCCCTTCGACAACTCGAATTGACACATCATCGCCGGGCTTCAGATCGAGGTGTTCGATCCAACAAGGATGAACTCGGGCATTCGAATGTTTAAACAAGCCCCCGACGCTAAGCCAAAGCTCATCGTTTTCGTAGTGCTCACTTTGCCGACAAAAGTTCACGATGCAGTTCATCACGGACATTTCCTCTTTGCCCGCTCTGCAGACCTTTTCACCATTAACGTATACGTCGAAGCAGATCATGCGCTTATCTCGGTAATACAAACGCTCCGATGTGCGGCGTGGACGTGTTTAGGCATGTTTGTAATGCCAGAATGAGCGAATCGCGAAGGTCTTCGGGCGTGACAATGGCATCAACCAATCCACGGGCGGCGGCGTGTTTGGCGTCGAGTTCGCCGTCGTAGGTTTTGCGGACTTTATCCATTTCGGCGAGAAGTGCTTCGTCAGGTTCTTTGCCCTGAGCCTTTAGTTTCTCGATCTGCGTACCGTAGATCGCCTGGGCGGCGGAATCGCCTTCCATTACGCCCATGCGGCCAGTCGGCAGCGAGAAGATAAAATCTGGGTCGAAGCCCTGTCCGGCCATTGCATAATAACCCGCACCGGAGGCGTGGTTGACGGTCAATACTATTTTAGGCACGGTGGCGGTCGCCATCGCTTCGACAAAACGGGCACCGGCCCGGATGATGCCGGAATGTTCGGCCTCGGCCCCGACCATAAAGCCCGAAACGTCCTGAACGAAAAGCAGCGGCGTCGAATGCCGGTCGCAGTTATCTATAAAATATGCAGTCTTTTCGGCGGATTCGGTATAGACAATGCCGCCGAAACGCGGCGGAGTTCCCGGCTTTCCTTTCGACATTCCGCGCGAATTTGCGATAACGCCGACAAGTATCCCGCCGATCCGAGCCGTGCCGCAGATCATTTCTTTGGCAAAATCCGCCTGGAATTCATCGAGCTCGCCTTCGTCCAGAAACGTATCAAGGACGGCGTGCATGTCATACGGCGCGCGGTGGTCGTCAGGGAGCAGATCGTAGAGCGACTTCCGGCTCCCCTCCTTACGAAGGAAAGGTGCGGCTTTAGCCGTGGGGTGGTTCTCTATTCCATCTCCGTCAGTTTCTGAGAGAACCACGACGTCAGACACCACCCCGGCCTTCGGCCACCCTTCCTTAGACAAGGAGGGGGGCTCGGCTGCCATTCCTCCTTCGTAAGGAGGGTAGCCTAGAAGGATCGAAACGCGTGTTTGTTCCTTTGCGGGGAGTTCGGAGACAAGTTCGCGGATCTTGGCAATGCATTCCTGCTCGTCTTTCGTGCGGAAGTGTGCGACGCCGGAGATGGCGTTGTGAGTCATCGCTCCGCCGAGAGTTTCGTTATCTATTGTTTGCCCGGTCGCGCCTTTTACGAGGTTCGCACCGCCGAGTCCCATGAACGACGTTCCTTCGACCATCAGGATCACGTCGGAGAGAGCCGGAAGATAGGCTCCGCCCGCGACGCACATACCCATTACGGCGGCGATCTGCGGAACTTTCAGATAGCGACGCATTATGGAGTTGTAGTAAAAGATACGTGCCGCTCCGTATTGGCCGGGAAAAACGCCGCCCTGATAGGGCAGATTAACGCCCGCAGAATCGACCAGATAGACGATCGGCACGCGATTGCGCATCGCTATCTCCTGAGCACGCAGAATTTTCTTAATTGTTTCGGGATACCACGCACCGGCCTTGATCGTCGCGTCATTGGCGACGACAACGCATTCGCGGCCATGAACCTTGCCGACGACCGTCACGACCGCCGCCGCAGGAGCCTGGCCGTTGTATTCGTCGTAAGCAACCAGCAGGCCGATCTCTTGGGAAAAGGCGTCGGGGTCGAGAAGAATTTCGATACGTTCGCGGGCGGTCAGCTTGCCCTGTGAATGTATTTTTTCGATCTTTTCGGGGCCGCCGCCAAGTTTCAATTTCCGCTCCAGGCGTTGGTATTCTTCGGTAAGCGAGTGGAGACGAGAAGAGTTTTTGGCGACGGTCATAGGCGTTTATCGAATTGCGATGTTCCGAATGCTGGAATCGGAAACAATAGAATTACTTATACTTACGATACGTATTCTCGCGCGTTTTGTCGCATTTCCCCAAAGCGTGATCCCTTCGTTGCCGTCGTTCGGCGTGTCGGCAACCACGGTTTGCCAGCTTCGTCCCTCGTCACGCGAGATTTCGATCCTGACGTTTCCGGTTAAGTTGTCCGAAGACCAAAGCAGGTTTCGGCGGATGCCGCGCGGAAGGATCGAAGCATCGGAGAAATTTTCCAGCATCAGATTCGATCCGCTGTAACGGTAATTCGAAATGGCGTCGGCCGTATTGTTTATCGAACGGGCGTTGTCTCGAGCGTTTTCAATGCCGGCCGGGAACCCTAAATGGATGACCGACGGGTTCGAGAAATAAGGCACGCGCGCACAGCCATTCGGGCACGGATCGACATACGACATCACGGTTCTGTAGCTGCCATTTATGTAGTGGCCGAAACTATACGGATAGCTGGCGGTTCCTCCATTTTCGGGATTATGGTGGCTGCCCATATTGTGGCCAAGCTCGTGCGCGAAACTCAAATTGCCGACGGCGCAGCTTCTGGCCGTAGCCGTATATCCGTTGTTCGGGCTGCCCGAACCCATCAAATATCCGATGCCGCAGGCTCCCGAAATCTCGCCGATCATCGCCACAAGATCGGCCTTATGCGTATCGCGAAGCACGGCGATGGATGCATTCGCCCGCAGATTAGAAAGGTCGGTGCTGGCGCTGGCCGTTTCCGTATAGACGTACTCCTGCGAATGAACAAGCCGCGCGCGTTGACGAATTTTGCTGTTAAAATATGCGGCATTTGTGGCATCGATCGCCTGCTGCGCCAATGTCTGGGCCTGTGGGTCGCCGCCGAGAAGATTTTTCGTAGCCGTAGTGTAGACGACAAGCACGTCGATGCGGTCGCCGGAATCTGTCATTGCTTCAGGGACAAGTGTTTGCTTAAGGCTTTCATTTTCGTCGGAAACAATACCGCCGCCGCATTCAGGAAATAGCGACTGGTCAAGCTCGACGAGGAATTGTTTCGAGCCGCGTGGCACGATCTCATACACGGCTTTCGGCGCGTATATCAAGCCGGACACGAAACCGCCCCGGAAGGTAAGAATCACGTCCCCTTCGAATTTGTCGGCCTTTATACTTCCGTGAAAAGTGAAATCATCCAACCGTCTTGTTTCATTACTCAGCCGGTCTACCCGGTAGGCCTTGCCATCGAAAAGCGGTATCTCAAACGATGTTCCGACGGCGCTGAGGTTCAAAGCGATCTCGCTTTCGCGCACCGCCGCCGGCGAGATGTTTTCGGACGCCCGGGCCGGTTCGCTTTTTATCTGAAACAGCCGCGATTTTGTCTGCGCGAACTGCGTCAAAGCCGAAAATAAGACTAAAGATAGAAGAAGAGTGTAGATAAAGATTTTTTTCATACCTATCTTTGGGAAATTACGAACGTCGGCACCATTCCACCGCCGCTCGAAACATTTGCAAGTTTAGATTTTTGGTTCAATCACGGTTAGTCCGGTAATAAACTTAAAATCTTTTCTGTTATAAGTGACAAGCATAAGGTCGTAAGTCAATGCAGTCGAGGCAATTAAGGCATCGGCAAGAAACAATCCGTTTGTTGAAGAATATTTATCTATCAACTCAATTGCTTGGATAGCAATATCAGAAGTCAAAGAATAATACTTTACCTGAGCCAGGCTTTTCCTGATGCGATCCTTATCTTTTTTGGAGATCGAGCCTTGGATCAATTCGATGTAGACAACCGTTTCGATACCCGCATCGATACCATCGACGAATTCCTTTACCTTTGCATCGCCGTAGAAAATCTTCGACAGCACATTTGTATCCAGCAAATGTTCAGCCATCTCGCCGATTGTTCTTTTTGCGGAGATTTGCAGTCAATTCTTTTTCCGTTTCCGGCCGACCAGCCCAAATCCCAAGGACATCGTCGAACGCACTTGTCCGCTCGCCAAGCTGTTCAAGTTCTTCGACCAGCTTTCTTGCGAACTTCCGATCCTTTATCTTGAAATTACCACTCACTTTTAATGGAATTGATATTGATAAAGTACCCATAACAGATAACAGCTTATCACGATTTGTTGTCATTGCCGCACACTAATAATAAACGTCGGCACCATTCCACCGCCGCTCGAAACATTTGCAAGCTCGGACGACGATAGGCGCGTAAATGCAGAGCCGACGACGCCGTTGAAAAGAAGCGGATCGAGGTCGACGAGCTGTTCGGCCATGCCCCATTTTCCATCATCGTCTAAAAGCATCGGGAACATTTCTTTTGCGGTACTAACTCTTTCCTGAACGAGGTAATCGCCGTCGTCCAGGGCCTTTTCGATGGCGGCGTCCCATTCCAGTGATGTTGAATTCCAGCCGATATAGATGCCATGGCCGCCGTAGTCGTCGTTAGGTTTCAGCACGAGCTTATCGGAATTTTCTTGTGTCCATTTGACAAGATCGATCTCAACGCCCTGACCGACATTTACCCGGTCGCTACTGCTCCCGGTTCTGACCAGAGTCTTTTCTTCACGGAACCTTCGGGTCCACGGCACGTGTCTGGTTATCGCTTTAAGCTCGGCTTCGTTGAAGAGATGTGAATATCGTTCGTTAGTCAGCACGGCAAAGATAGCTTTTTTATGCACTAGCTTTCCGCGAAAGCTGTTTACCATGCAGACTGCTCCCGCCTTGCATGCATCGAGCAGAGCCGGAAATTTGTCCATTATCGGCAGGTATTCGTTTACTAAGAGGCGCTTGTAAACAATGTCGATAGCGACTCCGCCGAAAAATAATCTCTCGCCGTCGAACTCTAGTTCGTCCGGTGAACAGATCAATGCTGTGTATCCGGCATTCTGAAAGTGATCGCGGAATAATTCGAATTCTTTTATTGTCGGAAGATCTTTCAGATCGACAATGGCGATAACTGGATTTCTTTCCGGCTTCCCGCCAATGAATTCTTTGTAGCAGCTCAGCAGAACATCAAGCATCTTCGAGCTGCCTTCAAGTCCGTTGACCTCGTAACGCTCGGCAAACTTCTTCATCACCGGCAGCGTCTTGAAGATCTCTGTCGCCGAATCAGCAAATGCAATGCCGGCCGGACTTTCACCGTTCAACTCAACATAGCTGTACGCTTCGTCAGTCAAAAAAGAATCCAGCCGAGCCGTTGGCGATACTTGTTTATAACCAGGATCGATCTTGACCAATTCTTTCTCGATCTCGGTAACGCCGAGTTCGTCAAGCAAAGCGTCGTCTTTCACGGCGGCGTCCTTTACTTTTTGCAGAGCGCTCCAAACCGTTTCGCAGGTCGTCTTTACAAGTTCCCAATCAGCGGCCGTGATGAAATGCGGACGCAGATACGGTGAAAGCGGCCGGCCCCCGAAGACAAGCTTGTTTTTCTCAAGCCCTTCGTGCAGCAAGCGAAAAGATGCGGCAGCTAGGTCGTGATCTTCGAGGAGAGAGTGGTAATGAGTAACAGCTTCTTTAAGAAGCGAAGTTCGCGGGGCTGATTCAGATGCAGCGTTCATTTTGGCACCTATTTTGACATGTTGATGATCTCTTCGAATTCGTCCTTAGTAATCGGGACGACAGAAAGACGGGAGAGACGAATTAGTGCAATATCTTTCAGCTTCGGGTTTGCCTTGATCGCGGCAAGCGTAACGGTTTTTTTTACCGGCTTCCCAGCTTCAAGTTCGACAGCGACCCATGCATCGGCATCCGCCGTCGGGTCGGGAAAGAAAGTTTTTGTCACCTTTGCCAATCCCACAACCGCTCTTTCTTCGCCCGAGTGATAGTACAAAACCTTGTCGCCGGTCTTCATCGCCTTTAGATTGTTCCGCGCAGTGTAATTGCGCACGCCCGTCCAATCCGTCTTTCCTTCTTTCTGAAAATCAGAGAATGAGTAGGATTCGGGTTCTTGTTTTACAAGCCAATAATTCATAGTAAGTGTGAGTGATGAACGGTGAATGATGAGTATTTCGCCATGTCGTTTAGATTTTTTGATTGGAACTCAGTCATCCAGTACGCCATCAATGGTCCATTTTTAGATTTCGCTTTGCCGTTTTTATCGAGGCAGTTAGCAACCGCTGAATTTCTTCGCAGTCCGCTAATAATGATTCTGCTAACTTAGGTTTTAGAAAATCGCTTTCTCTTAAAAGCCGCAGCCAGTAATTCGTTTCGCAGGCTTCTTTTTGTGCAATCGACAATTTATGCATGAAATCGGTTTTCGATTGGGCATGTACTGATTCTTCGATATTTGCGCCGATAGAGGTGCCTGAGCGAAGTACCTGTTTCGACAGTACATATTCTTTGTGCTCTGCGGCCAGATGTCGGTAAAGCTTGATCGTCCTCAGTGCAAACGCAAACGATTTTTCTCGCAATATGCTGTCTTTCATTCATCACTCACCGTTCACCACTCATAACTACTTTTTCTGCGCTTGCGCGGCTTTTTTATTCAGCCATTTTGCCCATCGTTCAAGCAGCGGACGGAACGGTTTAAAAATTTTGGCGCGAATGCTGTTGGCATTTTGCTTTTCGCTCCACGTTCGCAGATTTTTCTCCGCGTACTGGCGTATTTGCGGTTCGAGATTTTGTTTTTTTACTGAATGCTTCAGTGTCAGGTGATAATGCTGACCGACGAGCGAAAAAATCAGGCCCGCCAGATTGCCCTTGAAAGAACTCTTTGCCATCCAGCGTTTTGCAAAACCCTCGGTCGGCTGCAGCAGAGCGCCCATCGACATTTCAAGCCAGGCATTCTGGTTTCCCATCTTCGGATGATACAGTCCGGGAAGGTCGCCTTTCATCGGCATATCCAAATTCTTCAACCGCGGGTCGTCGATAAAATCGACGAGCTTTATCTTTTCCAGGCCTCGCAGATGCTCGATCGGAAGGAAATCCAAAACCTTTTTAATGCTTTCTTCCGTGCCTTTCGGGAGCTCTATCGACGCGAGATTCTCCGTTCGGACCTTTGTAACTTTTGCGGTCTTTTGTCCCGCAGTTTGAATTGCCATATCTGTGGGTAAATTGTAAATGGTAAACGGTTAATAGTAAATCGCGCCACAGTGGTGTTGCCGCGGCGCAACAAAAT
>JBQTJB010000287.1:0-6224 GCA_052387555.1 Blastocatellia bacterium
TCTCAATCGGCATTCTCTCTTGTCCTGTCGTTTATCATTATCGTTTTCGGTTCATACGTGATCGTCGCACAAACGGAAATTTACGGTGTTTGGACGGCAAGCACCAAACAGGAAAAGCAAGACAAGATCTATATTCAGTTCGAACGTCAGCACAGGAAGGGCGGCAAGAATCAACACGGTACGGGCTATTCGTTCGACGAGATTCAGGGCCTTACGCGCGATCAAGCCGTTAACGGCAAAGTCAGTTTTCGCCTCGTACGCTAAGCCGGCACGGTTGAATGCGAGGGTTCATTCAACGCCGGAAAAGGCAGCGGAACGTTCAGATTCGCTGCAAACCGAGGCTTTATCGATTCGATGCGGTCGCGTGGTTTCGACTTCGAGAAACGAACGTCGGAATATAACAGCGACCCCGAAGAAAAGCTATTTTCTGCAGCTTTGTTGAATGTAACGACGGCGCTTGCGGACGATCTTCGCTCGGCGAATTTCCCCGATCTTGACGTTGACGACCTTTTCAAGGCCGCTATCTTCAAGATCGATGGAAAATTCATGGCTGAAATGAAGGCGACAGGCTTTCCGAATCTAACGATGGAGGACCTGGTAAAAGCTCGTATTTTCAAGATCGACGCAGCTTTTGTTCGAAATATCAAGGATATGGGCTTTGGAGCCGATAATTTCGAACACCTTGTTAAATACAGTATTTTCAAGGTTACGCCGGAGTTTTTAGGCGAATTAAAAACCGAAGGCATGACCGATCTAACGGCCGAACAGGTTGTTAAACTGCGTATTTTCAAGATCGACGCAGCTTTCGTCAGGCAAGCTCGGGCGGAGGATCCCAACATTACGGTCGAACGCATGGTTCAGAAAAAGATAGGCGTTCGCATTAATTAAACCTCAAGATCAATATATTTGCTGAAAAGCCGGCTCTAGTCGGCTTTTTTATTTTATAGGAGCGAATCTCTAATTCGTGTCAGCTCCGGACTGTTAAACACTTTGAACCGGCCGATTCCCCATAGACATACTACTTTCTGGTTTCATCAATATGGCTAAACTCAATTCTCTCGTTTTCGCAGCTTTGTTACTCTTGTTTATTGCAATTTCTGCTCAGGCGGTCGTCTATGAGGTCAGACCGAATACAGCATTGGACACTATCGCCGAGGTTCCCTGGGCCACGCTGCAGCCAGGGGACACGGTGCTTATTCACTGGCGTTCGACGCCCTACAAAGAAAAATGGGTGATCTGCCGCCAGGGAACTGCGGCATTGCCGATAACTGTTCGCGGTGTTCCGGGACCGAACGGCGAATTGCCTGTAATTGACGGCAACGGCGCGGTCACTCCTGCAAATCTTAACTTCTGGAGCGAAACGCGAGGCACGATCAAGATCGGCGGAGCAAACGTCCCGGCGGACACGATGCCGAGATACATCGTAATCGAAAATCTCGAAATTCGCGGGGCACATCCCAATTATCAATTCACTGATGATGGCGGAGCCGCGCAGACCTATTCGACTTCGGCTTCGCCGATCTACATCGAAAAAGGCGAGAACATAACTGTCAGAAACTGCATAATCACAGATGGCGCAAACGGCTTTTTCGCGGCCTCGAACGACGACACGGTTTCGAGAAACATCCTTGTCGAAGGGAATTATATTTACGGAAACGGCGTTGCGGGAAGCATTTTTCAGCACAATAACTATACTGCGGCAATAAACATTACATTCCAATACAATCGTTTCGGGCCGCTTCGCAGCGGCGCGCCGGGCGTGAATCTGAAAGACAGATCGGCCGGTCTGGTGGTTCGTTACAATTGGATCGAGGGCGGTAATCGAAACATAGATATGGTTGACGGCGAGGACAGCATACAGATTCGCAATGCTCCCGAATACCGTAAGACATTTGTATACGGCAACGTGCTGATCAAACAGGACGGCGGCAATAATCAGAGCATTCATTACGGCGGAGACAGCGGCACAACGCCCGATTACCGGAAGGGCACGCTTTATCTTTACAACAATACGCTGTATTCCATCAGAGCAGGGACGACGGTCGTCGTCCGGCTTTCGACCAACGAAGAACAGTGTGACGCGCGAAATAATATCTTCTTCAATACAAGCGCGGGAGCCAACATGGCGATGCTCGCCGAATCAGGGATCTTAACACTGGCAAATAACTGGGCAAAGACCGGCTGGCGAAATTCGCACGAAGGCGGGGCGTTTAACGGAAGTGTTTCAGGCGGCGGAACGATGCTTGCGGGAACAGCTCCGGGTTTTGTGGATCCGGCAAATCAGGATTTCAAATTGCTCTCCGCGTCTGCCGCCGTAAATGCCGGAACGCTGCTCCATCCCGACGCTTTGCCGTCTAACAACGTAATACGTCATTACCTCAAGCATCAATCGAGCGAGGCTCGGCCTGTAAGCGGCGCCTTCGATCTCGGTGCCTTCGAATTCGCCGCGGCCGCCCCGATGCAGATTCTTACATCCAGCCTTCCGGCGGCCATTAGAATGCGTTGGTATAATCAGACGCTGCAGGCTTCTGGCGGTTCGGGCGGTTATGTCTGGTCGGTCACGTCGGGCTCGCTTCCTGCGGGTTTGAACCTCGACCCGTCAACTGGTGCGATTCGCGGGAGAGCCCGACTGAAAGGAACCTGGAACTTTACGGTGACCCTTCAGGACAGCCAGAACATGTCTTCCAGTGTCAGTCAGCCATTTTCGATGACCTCGAGGCTGCATAATTGACGCGACTTTTTGCATTCGAACTTCGAACGGCTTAGTATGTAAACATTGTTTTACGTTCAGGCGAGCGAGGGAAAATGCGAAAAACCGTATTACTGGTCGAGGATTTTGAGGACGCACGCGAAATGATGCGTACAATGCTCGAGCTGCACGGCATTTCGGTAATCGAAGCCGCCGGCGCATACGAGGCGATTGAAAAAGCTCAGGCGTTTCACCCGGATCTGATTCTGATGGACATCGGTTTGCCGTTGTTGGACGGGTTAACAGCAGCAAGCGTGATAAGAGGTTTTAAAGACCTCGACAAAACCCCAATCGTAGCCGTTACTGCATACCGCGACATTTTGGACCAAGCCCTTAAAGCAGGTTGCTGCGAAGTTTTGTACAAACCTATCAAACCGCCCGAGCTGAAAACCGTTCTAGACAAACATCTTGGCGGCCACTGATCACTGAGTTAATCGAACTGCTTTCTGAACTCGTCAAATATTTCCCGAAACGAAGCAAGATCAGAGCTTAGCTGTTCAATCTCTTGCTCCAGTTTCGCAATTCGTTCATCGGACGAGCCGCCCGTGTGTGAAATCTCTCGATGAAAGCTTAGACTTGCGACATCCGGCTCGCCGGAGAGCATATGCACGTATCTTGCTTCTTTCTGTCCCGGCTGGCGCTCCAGTTTCATGACAAGCGGCTCATTGCGGCTTGCCAGATCTTCTAACGTCTCCTGAACCTCGCCTAGACCCGAGAATTCGTGCAGCCGATCCGAACGGCCACGAAGCTCGCCGATGGTCTGCGGGCCGCGAAGAAACAACAATGCGATCACCGCGATCGCAGGCGGTTCCAGATCGAAAACGCCGGGCAGCATATGCTTGTATTTCACGGCACGGCTGGTGCTGCCGTAGTAAAGATAAACCAGATTCTTGTCCCGGAGGCTGTCGATCGCCGCAAGGATCGCCGTTTCGTCCAGCGACATTACAGGATCGCGGTTGCTCTTCTGATTGCAGGCGGCGGTAAGAGCATTTAGCGTGAGCGGATAGTATTCAGGCGTTGTCAACTGCTTTTCGACAAGGCTTCCAAGAACGCGGACTTCGGTTTCGTCAAGAATAATAGGCATTTCAATTTAGCGTTAGATAAAGTATCGGACAATTCAGAATAGTATATTTTCCAGTTGCCGTTTACTAATCTAAACTATTCGGCGTGCAGATATTTGTTGCGAGAACATCCGAAGATATCGAATCCGCCTGTGGTCGCCTTTCAAAGGCAAAAGTTCTTGGCTGCGATACTGAAACATCCGGATTAAACCCGAAATTCGGCAAATTATTCTCGATCCAGTTTTCCGACGGCGACTTTAATGTTCTTGTGCCGCTTAGCGAAGGCGTTGAATTGGGACGGCTGGCCGACATTTTAGCTAACGAGCAAATTGTAAAGATATTCCACAACGCGAAGTTCGATATGGAATTTTTGTCTGCAAACGGCTTTTCAGTCGCAAACATATTTGACACCATGATCGCCGAAAAGGTTCTTACGCGCGGAGCGAACCAATCGGCGTCGCTCGCCGAAACTCTGTACCGCTATTTCGCGGTCGATCTCGACAAATCGCAAAGGACGAAATTCACGAAGAAATGGGACGGTATCTGGACTGATGAATTGGTCGAGTACGCACTTTCGGACGTCGTGCATTTGCCGCGATTGATGCGGGAGCAAAATGAATGGCTGGATAAGCTTGGCCTGCAATCAGCATATTCTGAACAAATGGAACGGATTACCATAACGAAATAGTTTGCTTCGCAAACTTGCAGGCGGGGCGCCTGCGTTCCCGGCCTACCAGCGATGATAGGCGGGATGGCCTTCCTTTACGGCGACGAATGTGCCTCGGCAGGTGGCGCAAACTTTGTCGTTTGCGATCAGCTCGGCTTCGACCGTGGCTCGGTCATCCCGCGATTCGACGACGCGGGCCTTAAGCGTAATCAATTCATCGGCGGGCGTCGGCCGTAGCAGCTTCACGTGAAAATCGGCGGTGACGGTGAAGTCGGGCTTGTCCTTGCCGTCGCGTTTCATAAGAAAGTGCGTTGCCGTCCAGTTCGAGTGACAGTCCAGCAAAGCTCCGATAATTCCGCCGTTCAGCATTCCGGGAAAAGCCTGATGATGCGGTTCGGCACGCCATTCGGCAACGACCTCGTCGCCGTCGGGAAAGCTGTTTATGTGCAGCCCTTTGTCATTCGCCGGGCCGCAGCCAAAGCAAATGCTGTTCGGTGAATAGGTTTCTTGTAACGATCTGGTTTGCTCCATAATATTTACCCAGATTATCACAGATCGAAAAATGCGGATCCTAGCCGGATTCGGGCAGCTTTGGAAAGATAAGCGAAGCTGCTGCAGAAACCGAGATTGTCAGTAGAATAAAACCAAGCGACCAGGTTATTGGAAATTTTCCGTCAAAAAGATCATTCAGCCATACCATCTTTAACCCAACAAAAATCAGAACTAAGGCCAGACCATACTTTAGAAGATAAAATTTATCAATTGCCCCGGCAAGCATGAAATACATCGACCGCAAACCTAAGATCGCAAATATGTTCGACGTATAAACGATCAAAGGCTCTTTAGTGATAGCAAAGATCGCCGGCACCGAATCGACAGCAAATATAACGTCAGTCAATTCAAGGAAAAGAAGTGCGATAAAAAGCGGAGTCGCGAGCCACCGGCCATTCTCCTTAATAAAGAAATTCTTTCCGTAAAGGTTCGGCGTAACCGACATTATCTTCTTGAACAGCCTGATCATTAAGTTTTTATCGGGCTCGATCTCTTTCTCGAGGGCAAACATCATCTTGATGCCCGTAATGATCAGAAAAGCTCCGAAAATGTAAATTACCCAATGAAATTGTATCAGCCATGATCCGGCGGCAATGAAGATCGCTCGAAAGACCAATGCTCCAATGATGCCGTAGAAGAGTACCCGGTGCTGATAGACAGCGGGTATGGCGAAGTAGGCAAAAACCATCACGAATACAAAGATGTTATCCACCGAAAGTGATTTCTCAACTATATAGCCCGTCAGGAATTCGAGGGCAACATTCCAGGCTGAGTTTGCTGGATCGAAAGCCGGGTCGGCGAGGAGCCTCGAATCCTGCGGAAATTTCCACGCGGCGTAGTAGTAAATCAAAACGTTGAAAGCCAATGCGAGCGAAACCCAGACGGCGCTCCAGATAGTTGCTTCTTTGAAAGAGACAGGATGCTCCTCGCGGTGAAACACGCCGAGATCGAGGGTGAGCATCATTAAGACAAAGAGAGTGAAACCGGCATAGAACCACCAGTATTCGGCTAACGGAAACAGAGTCATTACGTGAATCTCCTTTTGGGTATAAGTTCACGTCCGCAAAAGAAAAAACCCTGCGCGGACATCGTGTGTCGCGCAAGGTCTCGAATCTTTGCCAATAAGCCGGAACGCTGATTTGAGCGTACGTATTGCCGGCTTACCGAACCCGAAGGGCTATCTACTCCCCTTGCC
>JBQTJB010000288.1:0-12144 GCA_052387555.1 Blastocatellia bacterium
AAAGAGGCCCTCTTTCGTGTGAAAAGCAGCTTGCGAATCGGGAACAAAAGTGCCCGCCGAAATCTGTATCCTATCGTTGCCGATCTCCTCAACAAGGATGTGGCGGCCAGCCCAAGCCTTACCGATGCTGATCTGTCCATTTGCCGGAACGGTTAATAGTTTTGCATGTGTAGTTCGCATAACAAAATCATAATATAGGAATATAGGAAATTACGCAATAATGGAATTTGGCGGTCACGCTTCAACAATCTCGACGTTTGTCTTGATCAGTGATTTTGGAATCAAAGCAGGGAAGTAGGCCATGATCTCTTCGACCTTTGGGCGGCCGCCGGCAAAGCCTGTGACGGCGGGCGGGCCGGTTAGGATGAGCGGGGCGATCTCTTTGGTAAAGCGTTCGACGTCGGCACGGTTTGGGCCGCGGACGCCGATGCGGAGTTGGACTTCGGGATAATCGGGGATGTCAGACGAAGAGAGAACCACCCCGTCAGCCGAAGCGGCTGCCACCCCTCCTTCGTAAGGAGGGGAGCTTAAAGAAGAACCACCCCGTCCGCCCAAAGCGGCGTCCACCCCTCCTTCGTAAGGAGGGGAGCCTGCAAGAGCGAGGTGGCCGTGGGTGGCGTTGACGCCGACGTACTCGGTTAGGATCGTGTCGAATTTGAGGCCGAGGCGGTCGAGGCGTTCGCGTAAGATTCTATCGGCTGCTTTGGCTTTTTCGTAGGCGTCGGGCCAGGCGTAGACTAGTGTTCCGACGGACTTGTAGCCGTCTTGGTAGGCGATGGAGACTTTGTAGAAGTCGGTGTTTTGGTTGCCTTTGATGCTGTGGACGCGGACTTTGTCGGTGCCGGCGTCTTCGAGGCGGATCGACGAGAAATCGGCGACGACGTCGGGCGTGATGTAGGCTTTGGGGTCGCCCATTTCGTAGAGAAGCTGTTCGGTGACGCTTGGCACGTTGACGCGGCCGCCGGTGCCGTCGTGTTTGGTGACGATGAATTCGCCGTTGGGCGAGACCTCGACGATGGGGAAGCCGATGTTCGCCATGTCGGGGATCGACTGCCATTCGTACTGGCAATTGCCGCCCGAAACCTGTGCTCCGCATTCGATGATGTGGCCCGCGATCGTTCCGGCTGAAACCTTATCCCAATCGTCAAACTGCCAGCCGAATTCGTGCATCAGCGGAGCGAGCGTCAGGCCCGTGTCGGTCAAGCGTCCGCCGACGATGATCTGTGCCCCGCGTCCCAACGCTTCGACCAATCCGGCGGCTCCCAAATAGACATTTGCCGCTTGGACTTTGTCGAGAATTGCCGACAACGGTTCGCCTGTGTCCATGCTATTGATCTCAATGCCGCTATCGAGAAACTCTTCAAGACGCGGGAGAATGTCGTCGCCCGTGACGACACCGATCTTGACCTTGCCGGCGAGCCCAATCTCTCTTGCGGTCTCGCAAATCGCTTTTGCACAGCCCGCAACATTAACACCGCCGGCATTTGAAAGCACTTTGATGTCTTTTTCGACGCAATCGGGAAGTATTTCCTGCATCAACGCCACGAAATCTTTAGCATAACCCGCGTTCGGATCGCGAGCTCGCTGCTTTTGCATAATGCTCATCGTTACCTCGGCAAGGTAATCGAGCATCAAATAATCTATCGGCCCGTTGCGAACCTGATCGATTGGAGCAGTCAAAAGATCGCCCCAAAATCCCTGACCGCCTGCAACTCGTACAATTTCTTTCATTGGTGATAATTAAAGATCAAAAAGGCGAGGCGGTCAATCGAAAGAAAAGGGCGATCACAATGAACGCCCAATCAGTTATAGCTATCGAAAGTCCTTAATACACGACTTTCTTCGTGCGGCTGACAACTTTGCGGCCGGTCTTCCAGGTTGTTTTGCCGGTCCATTTTGTCGCGACCCAAACTCTTTTCGAGACCCATTTCGTTCCGTCCCAGGTTCTGCGGACGACATATCTGCCTCCGCGATAAGTTTGGCGGGCAATTCCCGGTTTCCTTTTGCGTTTGACCGTTACTTGTTGGGCTGAGGCCGACATCGAGGTATCGGTTGACGAAATTGCTCCGCCTACAAATACCAACGACAACATCATAACCAAAGCGAAGAATAAACCTTTTAACTTGTTCATAAATAGACTCCTTTCTCTTTAATTTAGTACAAAATGCAAATGTTCCTGCTAAACCTTCAAACAATTACAGAAGCTGCGCTAGCCATTTGCCCGAACATTTTCGTTAATAAACTTAACTATATCTTCGGTTGAGGTGCCGGGAAGAAAAACCTCCGAAACACCTTTCGCCTTAAGATCGGGAATGTCCTCATTAGGTACGATGCCTCCGACCAACACAAGGGTGTCCGTCATTCCGGCTTCGTGAAGGAGAGCTACAATGCGTGGGCAAAGCGTTTTGTGCGCGCCGCTTAAAATTGAGATCCCGACTGCGTCCACGTCTTCCTGAAGGGCAGCTGAAGCTATCATCTCCGGCGTTTGCCGCAGGCCGGTATAGATCACCTCCATTCCAGCATCCCGAAGCGCACGCGCAATAACCTTTGCTCCCCGATCGTGGCCGTCAAGACCCGGCTTTGCGACCAGGACTCTGATTTTTCTTTCGCTCATTCGGGGATAAGTATATTAGCGAACAAACCTTGTAAGCAAACTCGCTGGCCTAATGTGCGGCTTCAAAGCCTCTTTCTTATAACGAAAAGCTGTTTAACCATAACGTTTCCAAGTCAAAGCCAGGAAAAACGGTTAGCAGGAGTCTTTCATTTTGTTTCTTCGAACGTTAGGTTAGGGGATGCAAATATGCATCGGAGTTTTTCCCATAAGGTTTTACGGGACTTTATCGCTTCAACCAATTCGTACCAGCCATGCGTGTTTATCCATAATGGATTGTAACTTCGGATGGGTTTGATGATTCCGTAACGCGGCTCGACAGATTCTTCAACAAAAGAGCCGAAAAGCCGGTCCCAAATGATCAGAACACCGGCGTAATTTTTATCCAGGTAAATGTTATTTACTCCATGATGCACACGATGATGAGACGGCGTGTTCAAAACCTTTTCGAGCCAGCCCATGCGCTTGATTACTTTCGTGTGAATCCAAAACTGGTAGATCAAATTGAAGCCGTGCATCGTTGCGAACATCCACGGCGGAAAACCCAACAGCATGATCGGCGCATAAAACACCCAGTGCAATATGCTGCTAAACCAGCTTTGCCGAACCGCGACGCTAAGATTGTATTGCTCGCTCGAATGATGGACGACGTGAAAATTCCAGAAAAGACGTGACTCGTGGCTCACGCGATGAAACCAGTAATAGGCAAAATCGTCTACAAAAAACAAAATTACCCATGACCACCACGCATCGACAGGAAATTTGAAAGGAGCAATTTCGTAAGCAAAGGCATAAATCGATCCGACGAAAAGCCCGAATAAGGCCCCGAAAACAACACTTACAAAGCCGATAAGAATGTTCGTCCAGGCGTCTTTCGATTCAAAATAATCCAACTGTTTGCGGTGAGCGTACCATGCTTCCAGTGCAATTAAAGCGGCGAAGAGCGGTATAGCGATGATGGTTGGGTTTAACATCCTTACCTTGCTATTTTATTATGGAAGCCCGTATTAAAAAAGGATTAATTCGTTTAATGAAAAAAATATTTAAGATAGGCCTGATTTTGATCGTGGGAACTTTATTTGTTATGCAGTTCTTTCGGCCAAACTTTTCAAATCCGGCGATCGTCGAAGCCGAAACCCTGCGGGCGTCAACGAATGTCCCGGCGGATGTCGCAAATCTGCTTTCAAGGTCGTGCAATGACTGCCACTCGAACGAGACGATTTATCCTTGGTATGCCAATATCTCGCCGTTTTCCTGGTTTCTCGCTGATCACATAGAAGAAGGCCGGCATGAGTTGAATTTCAGCGAGTGGAATAAATATGAAACCAAGAAAAAAATACACAAACTGGAAGAGATCTGTGAAGTAGTTGGATCCAAAGAAATGCCGCTGCCGTCGTACCTATGGATACACAGGGGATCAGTGCTTTCGGATGCGGATAAAAAGCTTCTTTGCGATTGGACCGAAATAGAGAGGGTCAAACTGGCAGAAAACTAATTTTGTGGATTTTACAGTTAAATAATGGCTATAATTATTTCGGCCTGACCCCTCCTACTTTTCCAAGTCGGTCATAAGACTCTGACACCTGAAGCTTCCCTTGTTCAAAGTGATTCATCTTCACTGAACAGGTATTAACTTATTGTTACAAAACGAACCAGGTTGTGTTCAATTTCGTTATGATTGCTTAGAGGAGGAATTTCACAAATGGACTTTCTGCTTGATAATCCGCTGGCAACCATGGATGGCTCGATTTTCCTGGTTTTTTTCGCTTTTTTCATCTTCTTCTGCCTCATCATCCTTGCAATTTTCAAATCACAAGCCGACAAGACGGATAAACTTGGAGTTCCCGCGATTCCGCCGGAGATCGACCCTTACGAGATAGCTTATCTGCGCGGCAGCTTTAATGAAATGACTCGCTCGGTTGTCTTTTCGCTAGTCCAGAAAGGGCTGATCGAAGTTCTGATGGACGATAAAACCGGCAAGGTCAGAAGGGTTGAGAATTCGCAGTCTGATGCCAAGCTTACTTCGATGGAACAACTCGCTCTTAATTGGATCGGCACTGAACGCGATGCAAAGGACGTATTTGTTTCGAAGTTTGGCCTTGTCGAACAACTCGAACAGCAAGGCATGGCCTATCATAACAATCTGGAACGCAGGCAGATGTTGACGACATACGAGTTGGAAAACCAGGTTAAGAGTTGGGGCTGGGCAACTGCACTTATTATCACGGGTTTGGGGGCCTATAAAGTGTTTGCAGCCATTTTGTTTGGAAATTTCAACTTTGTATTTACCATTATTCTCACAGTTATCGGGGTTGGGATCGCATTGAGGATCGGCCGACTTCCGCGAATAACAAAACTCGGCAAGGTTTATCTCGAGCGGCTGCAGTTTGCGTTTGAAAACCTTAAATATACTTCACAGGCGCCGTACATAAAGACCGACGAGCAGAGAGTCTTACCTCAAAATTCATTTGCGAGTGTCGATCCGCTGCTGCTTTCGGTCGGGGTTTTCGGCACGGGAATTCTCGCCGGAACAATGTTCAACGATTACAATCAGGCATTTGCCAGAGTTCAACAGCAACAGGCCGGAAGTTCCAGCGGTTGCGGTTCTGCCTGCGGAAGCAGTTGTTCATCCGGTGACGGCGGCGGAAGTTCCTGCGGCGGCGGTTGTGGTGGCGGCTGCAGCTAGAATAATGGAAAATCTTCCAAAACTAGGAGTTGGGCTAGGCTTTCGCGAACAGTTCCGATCAGATATTTTTCTCCATTCCGACATAATAAATTTTCTTGAGATCACATCCGATCATTATTTGGATGCGATGCCGCGAAAGATCGAAGAGCTGGAGTTGCTGCGGCAACATTTCCCGCTAATCCCGCATTCGCTCGAACTGTCGCTCGGCAGTGCCGAAGGCATAGACGAAGAATACCTCGAAAAGCTCTCGGATTTGATCAATCGAATAAAGCCACCGTGGTTTAGCGATCATATTTGCTTCACCAAATCGAACGGTATAAGCATCGGACATCTCGCATCGGTGCCATATACAAAAGAAGCTCTGCGTGTTTTTACAAGGAACATCGAGCTTGTACGAAAGAGAATTTCGACGCCTATGATCCTCGAAAACATTACTTACAATGTGCGGTTTCCGTCGTCCGAGATGTCTGAAGCTGAATTTATTCGCAGACTTCTTGACGAAACCGATTGCGGAATGTTATTGGATGTAACCAACCTTTACATCAACTCGGTAAACTTGGAATACGATTGGCGGAAGTTTCTAGACGAACTTCCGATGGATCGAGTCGTGCAGCTTCATTTCGTCGGGAGCCATTCAAACGGCGCGCGTCTGATCGACGCTCATGCGAACAAGACTGAGGACGAAATCTGGAACGTATTTCGGGAAGTTTGCGTAAGGTGTGATATAAAGGGTGCGGTTCTCGAACGCGACGAGAACTTTCCATCTTTTGCGGAAATTTTGGACGAGATGGAAACCGCGGGGAGGAACATGAATGAAACGTTCTTCGTACCCGTTGCATAATATTGGAGGCTGCCAGAATCCATCAATAATCGAGCCATGTTTTGTCCAAGCTGCGGAGCAAAAAATTCGACCGAACAAAAATTCTGCCGATCTTGCGGGATGAATCTGGAGCAGACAACACTTTCACTTCTCGAACAATTCCCATCCGCCCAAAGAGCGAATCTGCAAAGGCAGGAACGAATGCTCGAAAGACTTGGCCAGATCGCGTTCGGTGGGTTTGGGGTGGTTATTCTTACCGCTGTCGGGGCGATCATTTATATGATCATTACAAAAATGATCTTAACTGGGATCAATTTTTGGAGCGGTATTCTTCTTGTCGCATTTATCTTTTTCGCGGCTTTGTCGCTTGCCTACGTCATTTTCAACGAGTCACTTGGTGAAAAGAAGAAGATAATGAAATCAAATATAATGCCAGAAATTGACATTCCTAAAAACACGGAAAGGCTGTTGAACGAAAGCAGCATTCAATCCGCTCAAAGCATCACGGAAAATACGACCGAACTCCTTCCTTTAGAAAACAGAACACGCAAATTCTAATGGGCCTACGCGAGCAGCAAAATCTTTTAGCCAGGCTTTACACGGATTCTGATTACCGAAATGTTTTTTTCTCACAACCGGAGAGCTTTGCAGTTGACAGCGGCCTGAACGAGGCGGAGATCGCGGAGATCAGCACTATATTCCCGGAAGAGTTAAGATTTTTCTCGGAGTCGCTAATTTGGAAACGATGCCGTGAGGCTGAAAAGATGCTCCCGCTGCTTCAGCGTGTTTTAGGCTCCGAATTTCGAACGGTTTTTAGTGATTATGCCGATACGTATAACCCTCAAACGATCAGGAAACACCTCGAAGATTCGATTGAATTTTGTAACTTTGTGCAGGCCAAAGAGTTCAGCCGTTTAGTGAAAGATGCAGCGAAATTTGAAGCCGCAAGGTTGAGTTTCTTTGGGTATCGGAAACCGCTTTCATTTTGCGTGCTGAGACACGATTTTCGCGGATTTGATAGAAGCATGACCGAATATGATGTGCCGCAGCTTAGAAAAGGCCTTTCAATCACCCTCTGGTTTCGATTTGGCGAACGCGTCCTTCATTTCACTCTCTAAACTACCAAAAATAAGCCCTTTGCGGTAAACTTAAAGTTATGCCGCTGCTCAATATTGCTCACTATCCGGATCCGGTTTTGCTCAATGTCGGCAAACCGGTCACCGAAAACGAGTTCAATGCTGATCTGGAAAAGCTCATCGACAATATGTTCGAGACGATGTACGAGGCCGGCGGCGTTGGTTTGGCAGCTCCGCAGGTACATATCTCCAAGCGTTTTTTTGTTATGGATGTGCCAAGCGAAGAAGGCACGCCACAAAAACGGACATTTATCAATCCGGAAATCATAAGTGTCGAAGGCGAACAGATAGGAGACGAGGGATGTCTTTCGTTCCCAGGGCTTTATCAGGTTATAAAACGCGAAATGCGGGTTATAGTGCGTGCACAGGATGTAAAAGGAGATGCGTTTGAGGCCGATCTTCGGGACCTTGCGGCCAGATGCGTTCTGCACGAAACCGACCATTGCGACGGCATCGTGTTTCTCGACCGCATGACGGTCTTGAAACGCGAACTAGCAAAGCGTAAAATCAAAAGATTGCAGAAAACCGGGAAGTGGGACTGAGATGGCTATCGAAGACACAAAATTAACTGCGGAAGTCGGGTCGATACGAGAGCTGAATCTCTATCTGCTCTCAGGCTGGGTACTGATACTTTCATACACAAAACATTCGAACGATTCGCAAAAGCCGCGTTTTGTCATCGCCTGGCAAAGCGATGAAGAACCACAGGTTCCGGAACTTCTGGATGAATGGGAACTGCATGAGATCGATAAGCAACGGTATAGATGAAGTGAGACTATGCAAACACAAAAAGTAACAGATGAATTTAAGAACGAGCCGTTTACGGATTTTTCCAAACCTGAGAATGCGGATGCCATGCGTGCCGCGATCGAAAAGGTCCGCAATGAACTTGGCCGCGAGTACCCGTCGGTAATCAATGGCGAAAAGGTAGCGTTGGCGAAAAAGTTTTACAGCACGAATCCGGCGAATAAGACGGAAGTTGTAGGCGTCTTCTCGGAAGGTGACACCGATACGTCACTGGTAGAACGGGCAATCGAATCCGCAACTGCAGCTTTTAAAACTTGGCGAAATGTTCCAGCCGCCGAGCGTGCCGAATACCTTTTCAAGGTTGCCGAGATCATGCGGCAGCGAAAACACGAGCTTTCGGCGTGGATGGTTTTTGAGGTGTCGAAAACTTGGGCGGAAGCCGACGGCGATACGGCAGAAGCGATTGATTTTATGGAATTTTACGGCCGCGAAATGCTACGCTGGTCGGGCGAGCAGCCGGTTACGAAAGTTCCGGGCGAGAATAACAGCCTTGAATATATTCCTCTTGGCGTGGGCGCGGTCATTCCGCCGTGGAACTTTCCACTCGCGATCATGGCCGGGATGACGATGGCCGCGGTCGTTGCGGGAAACACCGTTGTACTGAAACCATCGTCAGATTCGCCGACAATCGCTGCTAAATTTATTGAAGTTCTCGAAGAGGCGGGTTTACCTGATGGCGTTGTGAATTTTCTTACCGGAAGCGCCGCAACGGGCGAGGCCATGGTCACTCATCCCAAAACGAGGTTCATTTCGTTTACCGGTTCAAAGGGCGTAGGGCTGCACATAAACGAAGAAGCAGCAAAAACTCGGGAAGGACAAATTTGGATAAAACGCGTCATAGCGGAAATGGGCGGTAAAGACGCAATTGTCGTTGCTGACGATGCCGATCTCGAATCTGCCGCCACGGGAATCGTTCAAGCCGCCTTCGGTTTTCAGGGGCAGAAATGCTCGGCGTGTTCGCGTCTGATCGTGGATGAAAAGGTGCACGATGAACTAATGGAAAAGGTCGTGGCACAAACGAAAGCGTTGAAGATCGGACAGCCTACGGAAGGCGGGACCAATGTTGCCGCCGTTATTAACAAACGTTCGTTTGAAAATACAATTGGATACATAAATAAAGGTGTTGACGAAGGCGGGAAAATACTAACCGGCGGCAAAGGCGATGAGTCGCAAGGCTATTTCATAGAACCGACAATCGTTGACGACGTCAAACCCGGCGACACCATCGAACAGGAAGAGATTTTCGCGCCTGTTTTAGCAGTCATCAAAGCAAAGGACTTCGACCACGCGCTCGAGATCGCAAACGATACAGAATTTGGATTGACCGGGGCCTTATATTCTGCTTCGCAAGAGCGGCTTGACCGGGCGCGGCGTGAATTTCACGTCGGCAATCTTTATTTAAATCGTAAATGCACCGGGGCACTTGTCGGCGTGCACCCGTTCGGCGGTTTCAACATGAGCGGAACTGATTCGAAAGCCGGCGGCCGAGAGTATTTGCTTCAGTTCATGCAGGGCAAGTCAATTGCACAGAAAGTTTAGTCGATTGAAGAGGCTTTTATGGAGACATTTTACAGCACGGTTTTGTTTAGCCTCGCTCTGATCTTAGTATCCGGTTCTACTTATGCTTTGGCTCAAAAAGCGAAACCAAAGTCGGTTATAAAACCTAAATCAATATTCTTTGCCGTGCTCAATGATGGAAAGACAATTGAGCCAGTCGGCATGGTGCAGGATGGAAAATTCATCGAATCACCCGGTGTCGATTTGGATGGCGGAAAGGATGGTTGGACTCCTTTATTCGCTGCCAAAAGAAGATATACATTGATTTTCGGCGGCACGTCTGACGGTTTGGTCACTGTCGTAAAGCGCGGCACCGGAGAATGTTCCGGGATTTCAGGCGAGGTTAATTCAACTCCAGTAAAAGGAAAACTGAAAGGTTTTGTTATGGCTTTGGCAACCAACGCGCCGGTAAGGACAAAATCGTCCGGCATTAGGCGGCTGCCGACCGCATCGGAGAGAGCAGATGCCGAAAAGCTTGTACGTGCAGAATTTACAAAGAACAACATTTCGGACGCAGCGGGTAAACAGCTCAGATATCATAATCTAACAGCCATAGACATAGAAAAAGACGGGACGGCCGAACTTGTCGGAACGTTTTGGATCGCTCCGAAGACAGACGAACGATCCTTGCTTTTCTTCATAGCGGCTAAAAATGCCGAAGGTGATTATGCTTTTGAATACAGCGAGTTCGAGAGCGTAAAACCCGACGGTGTGATGAGCGGTGATCTTAAAGACCTTGACGACGGCATCGGCAATGAACTCCTGCTCGATTATTTTGACATCGACGGAGATGGGAAGTCGGAAATTTTTACAACCTCGCAAGCATTCGAGGGCCGCAATTTTGCAGTTTACAAGCGGGAAAACAGTAAATGGACACGTGTCCACGAGTCTTATAATTATCGCTGCGGATATTGATTTTCAGATAATCCTGATCTGTGAGGCATTTCGAACGTTCTCGTCCGATGCCTCTTTTGTTTATGAAGATAGTTTTCATGGGAACTCCGATGGCCGCTGTCCCTACCCTTGATCGCATTCTGTCCGATGGGCATGATGTGGTAGCGGTCTATTCACAGCCGGATCGGCCGTCGGGACGTGGAAATAAGATCAAATTCTCGCCGGTCAAGGAGTTTGCATTAGAAAATGATTTACCTGTTTTGCAGCCGCTTAAGCTCAAAACAACTGAGGCTCTCGAAACTTTTCGTTCGTATTCGGCTGAGGTGGCGGTGGTCGTCGCCTATGGGCGAATCTTGCCGGAAACATTTCTTACAGCCTATCCCAGAGGGGCAATAAATGTTCACTTCTCGCTTTTGCCTACATATCGCGGCGCGGCACCGGTAAATTGGGCGATAGTAAACGGTGAATCTTTTACAGGTGTTACGACCATGAAAATGGATGCGGGACTCGACACGGGTGACATTTTGCTCCAATGCGATACCGAGATTCGCAATAACGAGACCGCACAAGAGCTTATGGAACGGCTGTCTTTTATGGGAGCAGAGCTTCTCTCAGAAACATTGCTCGGCCTTGACAACATTTTGCCGCAAACACAAGATCATTCTACCGCGACGATTGCCCCAATTTTGCGTAAGGAAGACGGAATTATAGATTGGAAAATGCCGGCAATTGAAATCGTCAATCGGATCCGCGGTTTTCAGCCTTTCCCATCCTCATATACTTTTCTGGATGGATTAAGATTGACGATATGGGATGCTGAGGTAGCAGATTTTACAGCAACCGGGAAGGTTTTTCCGGCCGGGGAAATTGTGAAAGCCGAACGAGACCAATTTGTTGTTTCATGCGGCGGCGGCATGATGCTTCAGATCCACGAACTTCAACTCGAGGGAAAGAAGCGTATGAGCACGCGTGATTTTCTGAATGGTATTAAAATAACCTTTGGGGCAAAACTTGAAAATTAGATGTACCAGATAATCACATTTTACGAATTCAAGGATATGAACTTTGTGGGCGAGCTTTCAGAGCTGAAGGCGGATTTGCGGAAAGCGATGGCAGCAAACGCGATCAACGGCACGATAATTCTTGCCGCCGAGGGCTTTAACTCAACGGTTAGCGGGACGCAAGCCGATATTGAAAGATTTATCAGCGTTGTGCAATCGATTCTTAAGACAGAGCTGAAAATAAAGTCTTCATTTTCGGCTGAGATGCCGTTTCAAAAAATTGACGTGAAGATCAAACCCGAGATCGTTACGTTAAAGAAAGAAATCGATACTTCACTGGGTGACGGAACACACGTAAAGCCGGCGGACTGGAATGCAATAATCGCTGACCCGAACGTTATCGTGCTCGATGCCCGCAACAGTTACGAGTTCGAATCCGGGACGTTTGTCAATGCCATTAACCCTGGAACTGAAAAGTTTAGCGAATTGCCCGAGTTTGTAGAAAAGAATCTCGACCCAAGCCAACACAAGCAGATCGCAATGTTTTGCACAGGCGGTATCCGATGCGAAAAATTTGCGCCATATTTGAAAGCACGCGGTTTCGAGACGATATTTCAACTCGAAGGCGGAAT
>JBQTJB010000289.1:0-16079 GCA_052387555.1 Blastocatellia bacterium
CCTGACCGCGCTCCCACGCGTCCTGAACGATCGTCGTTTCGCCAACGCAGACAATCTGTTCGATGACGTTTATCTCGCACAATATGTCCAAACGCGAATCGTAATCCGGCTGTTTGTCGAGCTCGGCCTGATATTTGAGCATCGAATCCTGAATGTGCCGGAGCCAGTTATCCACAAGTCCGAAACGGGCGTCGTCGAGGGCCGCCTTTACGCCGCCGCAGCCGTAATGGCCGCAAACGATGATATGTCTCACCTTCAGAACCTCGACCGCGAACTGCATAACCGCAAGACAGTTCATATCGCTGTGAATTACAAGATTGGCGACGTTGCGGTGGACGAACATTTCGCCCGGCAGCAGCCCGACGCTGGATGTCGGCGTGATACGGCTGTCCGAGCATCCGATCCAGAGAATTTCCGGGTTTTGCGCTTCGGAAAGCCGCTCGAAAAAAAGCGGATCTTCCGCCTTTAGAGATTCGGCCCATTGACGGTTGCTTTCAAGCAGTTCTTCGATCTTGTTCACAGTGTAATTTTATCGTAAGTGCCCGATTTGGGCTAACTCAGGAGTTTCTCAATTTCGTTGCAAGCCGCGATGGTTCCGCCTTCCGATCGCAAGATACCTGCCTTTTCTCTTGCAGATGTCGAATATTTTGGGTCAGACAGAATTTTATCAAGCATCGATGCGGCTGTTTCTGAGCGATATTTATCGCGGCTAATGGTTTCGCCGACGCCGATCCGACGGCAGCGGGCGGCATTGTCCGGCTGGTCATGACCGAATGGCATTATCAAATGCGGCACGCCGGCTCGCAGAACCTGGCCCGTCGTGCCGACGCCGCCCTGATGTACGACGCAAGCCGCCCGCGAAAATACAAGCGAGTACGGCGCATATTCGAAGCCGACAATGTTCTCATCAAGCCCCTTCGGCGGTATATTGTCGCGGCCATAAAGCAGAACCGCACGTCGGCCGAGTTGCTTAGCCGCCTTTGCACTTTCGTCAAAAAAGTCGCGTGCGTCCATGACGGCGGCCGAACCTAGCGTGAAGACAACCGGCGGATCACCTGCATCGAGAAATTCCCGAAGTCCATCGGGCATTTTGCCTTCGTCTTCTTGTCCGTCATAGAAACAAAAACCTGTCTGCAAAGACTGTTCGGGCCAATCGGGCTGGCGTTCGGCAAGAACGCGCGAAAACATTACGAGGTGCAAATCATCAGAAAACTTGCCAAAGAATATCGGGTCGTGTTCGGGGTCGAGGCCCAGCCGTTTGCGAAATCTTCGATACGGTTTGAACCAGCTGTCGACAGTGAGCCGCATCAAGCTAAACATTGCCCGATGAAAAGCCGCAGGAAGCGGACGAAAATGTTCGAGAAAATCAGCACCGGGATAAATTCCAGGATCTTCGAATGAAAAGAGCGTTAGCGGCGAGAGGCACGTCGTCACCCATTTGATTCCGGTTTTCTCATGAACCGACTTTGAGACGTAGAGCAGTTCGCCGGTGATCATCATGTCGGCCCCGACACATGCCGCTGTTAGGTCCGCATACATATCGTCAAGGAACGGCAGGATCATCTCCCGAATAATGATTGCGGAGCCGTCGCGTCCGTCCATCGCTTTTTTGACGAATTCGCGGTCCTCAGGGTCGACATTCGGCCTTAACGGGACGAAATCGAACCCGAGCATTGCGATCTTTTCACGATAGCCTTCCCATGTGTTGATCACGATGGAATGGCCGCGATTACGAAGTTCAAGTCCGAGTGCGGTCATCGGATGCAGATCTCCGAGCGAACCCATTGTTGAAAGGACAATTCGTGCCATTTGCAGTTAGTCGTTCACAGACTCGGTTTCAGGACGTTCAGCCTCGCGGCACTGATTTCGCCGTTTCACCTGAAACCTGACCGAAAGGAAAAAAGAGACCGCGCCGAGCACAACTGCGATAAATCCGCCATCCCTATCGCCCGTCCACAAAAAATAAGCGGCGGCTCCCGCAAGAACCACCGCTAAAACCTTAAATAACATTTCCACAAAAGAAATATACAAAGAGTTTCTACTTAGTTACAAATCCAATTTGCCCCGATTCGCTTTGCGATAGCACCTCCACCGCCGGAACTGCAAGGATTTGTTTGCTGACAGTCATTGCAATAAATCATAGTCCCAGCGGGCGGCGATCCTAATGTCGAGAATGACCTGCTTCCAAAAGTTACAGAACCGTCATAATTTATCTTGACAGTTCCGCCTTGCGTCTTAAACGTATATCCGCCGTAACCTACCTGGCTTCCGCTAAACTCTAGGTCACCGTTTCCGCTGGTTTCGCTTCGGGTGATGTCATAATTAAATCCCCTGACTCCTAGCCTTAGAAGAGGGGCGTGTGCGTAGTTTGAAGCGATGATTGAAAGGTTCGGAATGCTGTTGTTTGGGTACGTGTCCCGACTGATTTCCTGGTAATTGTACAGAAACGACGGAACCTGAGTTGAATTCTTATTCTGGGTAGAACTAAATATAACCCTTGCGTCGTTTTGGAGCGTAAACCCTCTGCCTTCGTCGCAGAGTGCATCACCTTCAACACAGAATTTGTCTCCTACGGAATATATTTGTGTCGTACCCTTGGCAATCGCAGGCGAACCGTGATTATTAAGTGCAGCATATTGATTGCCTGACGAAAAAACCGTCGAGTCTTTGACGATCACGCCATTCAAGAAGGTATTGTTCATCAGGTTTATAGGTGAATTCCTTCCAGTTCCGAGACTGCCATCAATATTTACGTCCTCGCGAAAACCTTCGGCGACAGTATTCTGAATACTTAAATTTGCATGTCTTTCGACCTTGATTAAAGCTGTTGCTAAAGGTGGACCAGTCGATGTTGGCCCATTGCCGATCAGAAGATCCATCGATGTGTAAGTACTTCGCTGTAGGTAAATTCCGTATGTAACTTTGGGCGGGGTACTGTTAGGGTCGTCGGCCGGCATAAGGAAGTCGATACTACTAATATTCCATCCGGAATTGTAGGAGTTAATGTGAATTCCGATATTACAATTATCGAAGAAAGCGTGATCCAGCCTGACATTATCAAACTGCCAATTGTGGCCGTCTGGATCTGCTGGAGGGTTAGCAGGGTCGGTGGCGTTTACATATATACCCTTTTCTAGTTTCGAAAACTTGATATTGCTGAACTGAAAAGACACGCTTGAACAGTTAGTCGTGCAATTTCCTTCAGCCAGAATACCTATTCTGCCGGTAGTGCCGCTTCCACCGACAAGGGCAATATCTCTTATTGATACGTCCCTGATGTTGATTCCAATCTTGAAGATCGAAGCATTCGTTGTAGTTTGAATAATTTTGGAAGTGAGATGCACCGGGAAAGGTGGAGCAGGAACTTCCGAACTACGGCCTGTCCCTTCGATTATTCGATATGACAGAACATTAAGAGTCGGCGAATAGCTGGTTCCTGCTGGAACACCGAGGTAATATTCAGCCTCATTGAAGATAATTTTTGAGGGGTTAGCATTGATCGCTCGTTGTAACCTGGGAGTGTCGTTCGGTTTACCGTTGGGCAATGATCCATCTCCTTGTGGGTAGCCTGGTGTCGGAGAGCTCGTCCAGGGAAAACATGAAGTGTATGCAATTCCTCCTGCACACGTTTGTCCAATGACATCTGCACTGAAAACAGATACACAAAGAGCCGCAGCAAAAAATAAAATAGTGAAAGTTCTCATTTTTTCCTCCGTTGAGATACTAAATTGTTTTGGGAAATTCCAAAGGGAGAATGCGGACTCTTGTTGGGAGTTCAACACTCTAGTTTCATGCGATATTTAGAAACTAGCCCAGTAGTGACGGATAGGTCAAGGTTTTTTCAAAGCAGATATCATGCGCGGCGAATTTTAAACGTTCTGTTATCTTCATTCAAGCCGATAAGAGAGAAGTAAAGTTCGTTGCGGAATTTATTGACGTAAGGAAAATGGATTATTCCGAACATAAAGAGGGTTTGGTGCCAGTGGTCTTTTTGAAAGGAATTGATTTTACTGCAATTGCCGTTGGGAGATACGTTCCATAGTGCAGCGACGTTTTCTGATTGACTAGGGGCATTTTCGGCGGTGGTTCCAAAAAAAAGCTCCTCACCAACTTTTTTAGAGTAGAAGACGGTTCCAGTTACCTCCCCTAAACTTTTCCTATTTAAGGTCATGCGGTCAAGTCGGTAGACATGATTTGAGCGAAACTCTGCATCCATTCCGTAATAGAGATAATCCTCAGAAAAAAGGATGCTTACCGCTCGCCAGGTTTCATCACCTTGACCAATGACCTCAGTGGTTTTAAATTCGTCATTGGTTTTAAGTATTCGGCATTCTTTTTCGTTATCACCGGTGAGGCAATATAACGATTCTGTAAAGGGGTCGAAATAGATCCCATGAATGTGCCTTATTGAACCGGAGGGAAAAGTGAAGATGACAAGCAACTCATCTTCACCAGGCGAGAATTTATAAACACGCATTTCCCCCCTTTCTCGGTTATCAAGATATTCGCCGAAGAACACACTTCCATTTACATCGACAGCACAGGCAGAACGCAAAACACGGCATGGTCGAAGCAATCCTTTTAGCTCTTGATAAACACCTTTGCGGACCACACCAACCGATCTGTCAAATGTCACGAAGATTTCGTCTTTGCTAAGGGCAATGACGTTAGTGACCATAAATCTAAGCAGCCTCTGCGCCAAGCGAGAAGTTGACGCTAACTGTCTCCAAAATGGAGCGTCAATAACTGCTATTCTGTTGAACGGGGGCTTAAGGTCTGACGAATGAAAAAGGACGTTACGGCGCGACAGATAGTAATTGCCGTTTTCTGCCCATTCGACCGTGTAGCCGTCCAATTCCGGAACCGCTTCCAAAGTCCATTTCATATAGATTAAACATCCTTTTTACAGAAAAATGAACCGATGACTAACGTGTCCATTTTTGTCCGAAGAAAACATTCAATAGCTTCCGACGGCTCGCAGACTATCGGCTCGTTCTCATTAAAGCTTGTGTTAAGAAGTATCGGAATGCCGGTTTTTTTGTAGAACGCAGCTATCAGATCATAGTACAAGGCGTTTTCGTCCCGCGTAACGGTCTGTAGTCGCCCTGTGTCGTCAACGTGATTAACTGCCGACAGACGCTCGCGCCATTCCGGTCTTATCTTATACACGTGTAACATAAAGGGTGACGGGTGATCTTGTTCGAATATTTGCGTTTGATGTTCCTGAAGTACCGATGGGGCAAAAGGTCTGAACCACTCTCGATGTTTGATGCGGGCGTTGAGAATGTCTTTCATGTTAGGGAAGCCGGGATGTGCCAATATAGAGCGGTTTCCCAATGCTCGAGGGCCCCATTCCATTTTGCCTTGGAACCATCCGACTACATTGCCGCTAACGATTTCTTCAGACGTTTTATCCAAAAGCTCGTCTCTGCATAGTTGACGATAAGATGTCTTGTATTTATCCAATTCAGCCTTGATGAACGAATCGGCGAACTCATTGCCGAGATAAGCATTTTTCATTACCCATCGTTTTCCTTCCTTCAAGATCGAATTGCTTACATATAAGGAAGAACCAAGCGCGAGGCCGTCATCGCCCGCTGCCGGTTGAATACATGTTTCACGGAACGGCGTTTCAAGCAGGAGTTTTCCATTTGCCACACTGTTCAGGGTGCATCCTCCTGCCATCGATATCTTCTCGCTTGGCACCAGCCTGTGCAGCGTATTGAGTAAATGCAAATAGTATTTCTCAAAAATTCGCTGGAGTCCGAAGGCGATATCCATATCACGTTGTGTTATCTCGGAGTATTTCTCTCTCGGTTCGCCAAATTCCTTAATAAGAAGATCGGAGTAAAGGCGATGAACGACCATCTCGCCAGAATCGTTGATTTCCATTCCTTGGTTTGCTCCGAAAGGCAGGAAATATTCATGGTTCAGCTCAAAGCCACTGCCGATGGGTTTTAGCATTTTCTCGAACAAATCCAGATAGCGGTCAGTTCCAAGCGGAGCAAGTCCCATAACCTTTCCTTCATCGCCGTATTTTGGGTAACCGATGAACTGACAAATTGCTGTATACAGCGTGCCGAGTGAATGTGGAACAAAAATCTTATGGAGCGGACGTATTTCGTCATCTTCGCAATCAGTCAGCATGCATGAGACAAAATCGCCGGAACCGTCGATCGTGATTCCGGCGCATTTTTCCCAATCGGAAATAAAATATGCGCTCGCCGTGTGAGCCAAATGATGCTCGATGTTATACGTCTTAAACTTCAGGCTATTCAGGTCGACCTCGCATTCAGAGGCGATGACCGATTTCAGATCGTCCAATACTTTGCTTTTGCTTCGTAGCCGCGCCAAGTTTAGAAGATTGGCTGGATTGCGAAGTGCAAATTCCAATTTCTTTTGCAGATTTGCTGAAGAATCACGGCCAACTGCAACAGCATCTACATCCGAAAAAGTCAAACCGGCAACCTCAAGACATTTTGCAATCGAAAGTTTCGGGAAACCGGCGTAGTATTTAACACGGTTAAGTCTTTCTTCTGGTATGGCAACAACTGGAATACCGTCGATGACAATTGCGGCGGAAGAACCTGCATGATAGGTATTTATTCCCAAAATTACGCTCATTTATTGTTTAGTACTATCAAGCATTTTTATGGTTTATTTTCATTTAAGGATTCGAGATAGACGCTGTCGGCGACTTTTGTCAATGGTTTTAAGAAATGGCTTGACTTCCGCAACAGCTCCGAACTGTAAACGACACATTTATAATGAAATGGAAGCATATCTGCGTCGCATCCCTGTATTCCGAGTCCGAAAAAACAATCAGTTGTCATCGATGTCCTGCCGAACTTGGCTTCAAATGTTCGCAGAAGCTCGCGAGGTGTCCAATAACGAACCTCAAAACCCTCTCCTTCGGTAAAGCTCCTGCGCCATTGTTGCTGAAGCTGCCTGATGCCATATTTATTAGGCATCTGAATTAATGCTTTACCGCCTTTTTTTAAAACCTGGGCGGCTTCATCAAGAGTGATTCTGACATTATTCTTGCTCAAATGCTGAAGAACACTGTACGAGAATACAACATCGAACGAATTAGGCTCAAAAGGTAAAAAACGAGAATCGCCTACCACAAAATTCGTTTCAACATTCAATTGTCTTGACACTCTCCGTGCGGCCAAAACCGCATCGAGGCTCGGTTCAAGACCTACCGGACGGTACCCTTTTTGCGCAGCAGCGATCGACCATCTACCCCAATTACATCCGATGTCAAGCAATCTTGCACCATTGCCTTCCGGTAGCCGGAAATTGGGTATTGGATAACGGCTCAGTTTATACTGCACAGAAAAATATAAATTCCCTGATGTATAGGGAATTTCTCCCTGAACGAATTCGTCAATCTTGCCGTTTTCGATTTCGGTTTGGCCTTTAATGCATTCGTGATTTCCAGCCTTGAGACTGGAGACTTTCTCGAGTGTTTGACGAATATAATCGTGAGTAAACTCCTCGTCGTCAACAAGCATTATCGGTATGTCTTCAACGACAGGATATGAGTGTCCGCTCTGACAGACGAGAACCTCGCTTTCTAATTTTAGGTTTTTCTTGTCTCGCGGACATACGAGATGATCAAACAGCCATTTGTCCATAAAGGTCGGTCACGTGCAATGTAGTTCAATATTAGGGGTAGGTGGCGTCTTTATTCAAGTTGCTTGACCAACATCATTGAAAACTGTTGCGTTAACTAGCAGAGGAAATACTGTCAAAAATATCACCAGCGACTGCGATCAGCCCGCCTTGCGTGCGACTTCTTCAAAACTTTCGCCTCGGAAAAGGGCTGCAGTTGCCCGGAACAGTCGTCGGATTGCCCTGTAAACCTTTGGAAAGAACCAGAAAAAGAAGATCAGGAAGATCATCAATACCACCGCTATTACGAACGGGGCAAAGACGGCAAGGAATGTTCCGCCGATAGCAATAGCGTCCTCGGTTAGCGACAATGCCCAATTCGATACCGGCTCGGGCGAGAGGTTAGCCCCGATACGGGCGGTTGCCTTGGTTCCGTGCGATGAAAATGCGAGACCGCCGCCGACCAAAGCCGCCGGAATATAAATGCTCGGGTCCATATCGGACATCGCCGCATAGGCGACTATCGCACCGGCCGGAACGCGTATGAACGTGTGAACCACGTCCCAAACGCTGTCGACATAGGGAATTTTGTCCGCAAAAAACTCGACGGCATAGAGAAAGCCCGCAACGCCGATGATCGCCCAGTTATCCAGAACGTCGAGCCCGCCGGGCAGTTTCACGCCGCCCAGTTTCTGCAGCAGCCCAAGCACCGTGACAGTGGCGTAGAGATTAATGCCGGACGTCCACGCCGTTCCAAGAGCAAGGCTTAATGTAGAGAACCATTCCATATCTTTAGGGTCGAGTCTAATCAGTGTTCGAAATCTTTGAAAGCAGGCTGCGACGTAATGCGTTTAACATCTTTCGAACCTCGTTCATCAGCTCAAGGCAAGTCCTCGCGTCGAGATTGGTAAAAAATTCAAGGTCGATAGAAATTATAAGTTGTGTTTCGAGTTCTGCCAACGACCCATCGGCATTTGAGACAAAGCGAACAAAATCGCCAGTTGTGCGGCGAGCCTGCCATTCGTCGATATTAGAAGGAATCGACACGCTTGCTCGAGCATTTGCGAAATTATTCCAAACTTTTCCTCGCCTGGAAACTTGGCTCTCAGTTGATAAATCAGCTTGATCAAAGCAATGCTCTTTTGCCAAACAATCAGGCTCATGTAACTTCCATTTTCGCTCACTACATTAGCCCTCGTCACTCGTCACTTGTCCCTCGTCACTACCTTCATCCTTTTTAAACCCAAATTTTTCGAGCCGGTATTGCAGCGTGCGGAACGTCAGACCAAGCAGTTTTGCCGATTTTGTGATGTTGTTGTCGGTACGCTCCATTGCCTGCATTATTAGGCTGCGTTCGACATCTTCGAAATTTACGCCTTCGGTCGGCAGTTTGAACAAGGAATCGCCTGACGCGGCAGAAACGCTGCCGCCGCTTTGGGTCATTTCGGGCGGAAGATCGTCGAACGTGATCGTATCGTTTTCGCAGAGCAAAATCGCCCGCTCGATTGCCGATTCCAATTGGCGGACATTTCCCGGATAGTGATAATCGTGCAGCAGTTTTTTCGCCGCTGAATCAATATTGATTTTTCTTTCGGTTCCGCGGGTATGTTTCTTGACGAAATAATCGATCAACGCAGGAATGTCGGTCTGGCGATCGCGAAGCGGCGGGATTTCAATTGAAAGGACATTCAAGCGATAATAAAGGTCTTCGCGAAAGCGTTTTTCCTCGGTCATTTTAAGCAAGTCGCGGTTGGTAGCTGCCAGTACGCGAACATCGACGTCGATCTCCTTGATCCCGCCGACGCGGCGAATCTGTTTTTCCTGTAATGCACGCAGCAATTTCGCCTGTAAAGCAATGTCTAGTTCGCCGATCTCATCCAGAAACAGCGTGCCGTTATTTGCGATTTCGAACAGCCCTTTTTTCTCCGCGACGGCACCGGTGAACGAACCTTTTTCGTGCCCGAAAAGCTCCGATTCGAGCAGATTTTCGTTGATCGCGGCGCAATTTACGGCCTGAAATGTTTCGTTCGTGCGCAAACTGTTCTTGTGCATCGAACGGGCGATTAACTCCTTTCCCGTGCCGCTTTCGCCCCTAATTAAAACCGTGGAGTTAGACTTCGCAATTTTCAGGATCAATTTCTTGACCTTGTCCATTTCCGGTGAAACGGAAACGATCTCGGTATCGAGAGCGGAGAGCTTATTCAGCGCCCGCGATACTGTTTCGAGCAGCTTCTCGCTGTCATACGGCTTTTGCAGATAATCGAACGCGCCCAGCCGCAGAGCATCGACCGCCGAATCGACCGAGCCGTGTGCCGTCAGCAAAATGACGATGATCGACTTGTCGAAATTGGTCAGCTCTTTCAACAGGTCAAGCCCGCTCATGCCGGTCATCTTCAGATCGGTCAGAACCAGATCGAACCGCCGCGATTCGACGAACTTCATCGCCGCCTCGCCGGAACTCGCCGTCGTCACGTCGTAGCCTTCGCCCGAAAGGATCGTCTCTAAAATTTCCCGTTGATTCTTTTCGTCATCAACAACTAATATTGATTTTCTTGCCATAGTACTAGTGAATAATGAATAGTGAAAAACTAAAAGTGAAGGACGCGGAATAGGGTGGCCGGTATATTCATAAACTTTTCGTTTTTAGTTTTTCACTGTTCACTATTCGGTAATCGTACAGTAAACTTCGTCCCCTCGCTTTCCCTCGATTCGACCTCGATCATCCCGTTGTGAATATCGACGATCTTTTGCACGATCGCCAAACCAAGTCCCGTGCCGGTTTCTTTTGTAGAAAAATAGGGCTCGAATATCTTTGAGAGATTTTCGGCGGGAATGCCGTTGCCCGTGTCGGACACCTCGAACCTTACAAAGCCATTATCGGGAGAAATTCTTACGTTAAGATTGCCGCCACCGCCACCCATCGCCTGCACGGCGTTGATGAATAAATTATTGAAGACAGAACGCAGAAATTCAGGGTCACCCAGAATTTTAGGCACGCCTTCCTGTTCGACGACGCCTATTTTGATATTGTTCTCGGCGGCCTGTCCCTCGACCAGCCGCAGCGAGTCTTCAATAATGGCGCGTGCCTCTACCGGCTGTAGATTTGCTTTCGTCGGCCGTGAATAATTCAGAAAATCCGAGATTTGCTGATTTATCCGGGCAACTTCATCCTTAATCTGGCCGATAAGCTTTCTGTAGGTTGCTCCTTTTTCGTTATCTTCCGGCGCGAATTTTGATTTCAGGTGATCCAGCGTCAAATTGATATAGTTCAGAGGATTGCGAATCTCATGCGCAATTGCCGAACCCAACCGCCCGATCACCGCGCTCTTTTCTGCTTGCTGTAGTTGCGATTCGAGCTCCTTTGACTTCTCCAATTCGGCCGTCATTTCGTTAAAACGGTCGGCGAGACTTCCCATTTCGTCGTTTCTCGCTTCGGGAACTCGAACGGTAAGGTCGCCGTCGGCAACCTTTCGTGCTGCGTTAGAAAGGTCGGCGATCGGCCTTGTAAACCGCCAAACCAATAAAAATGTTATCAAAGTCGAGACCAGCAGAATGCCCAACGTGTAAACCAACGGTTGGGCCGCGCGCCAGGCCGTCTCGCTTTTATCGCTTTTCAGCAGAACCATCACGTACCAGCGTCCCTCGCTTGTTTCGATCGGGATTGCATGTGCCTCGTCGTCGTCATTTTTGTTGTCTGTTGTTTTTGCATTTGGAAAAAACTTAAGATCTTCGCCGAGACGTTTTCCTTCCATCAAAGGCGGCAGGCCAGATATATCACCCAAGTTTTTATAAAAGACCTGTCCGTTTTCAGCCGTTCTTGGAACAAAATCCGGATTCAGGCTGTCCGTTATCTGCCATTTTTCATTAATAATTATCACGTCGAGGATGCGTTCGCGTGAACTCTCATCAAGAAATGTTTGTCCCGGTTGCGAGATCAGATCGCTTAGATACTCACGCTGCGAAGTTATGCCGCTTACGCCGAGGGCGATTCCGGCGACCAGCGTTTGCTCCTGGGCTTCACGCCGGACGTCATTGTCGGTCTGCGTTTTGAGATTGAGGTAAAACTGAATGCCGAGCGTCGCTACCAGCAAAAACGCCAGAATCAGTAAAAGCCTGCCTCTAAATGTGTTGAAGAAATTCATCCGGCGTTTTCGTAATACAAAGCACTTAATTCTTCTTGCGCATCAATTCTGTGAATGTTATATTCAGACTTAGCTTTTACGCAAAGCCCCGCAAAGTTAAAAGAGATTGTTCTTAAGCGGGCTATTAAGTTCCTCTCCAGCAATCATTTCAAAAATTCTGTTTAGCTGAGGTAAAGCATGAAGTTAATGTCTTCCGAAAAGCGTCTGTCAAAACTGTTCTCATTGATAGCCGTTTCAATTCTCGTCTTTTCGGCTGGTTTGCAGGCTCAGACCAAAAAATCTTCGACTGCGAAAAAACCGTTTGTTAAGAAGACAGCCGCACAGGCAAAGGATGCCAGAAAAGAATCGAGAAAAACTTCGGCGAAAGATAAAAACAGAGCAAGGAACACAAAAAACTCAGTATCGGACAAATCGAAAACGACTGCCAAGGCTAATTCGAAGGCAAAACCCTCAGCAAAAGATAAGAATCGCTTAAGCGAAAGCAAAAGCAAAAAAGACCCGAAGAAAATTGCCGCCGAACGCCGTGCTGAGGCCGAGCGCAGGAAAAAGGAAGAAGCCCGCCGTCAAGCCGCCCTTGCCGAGCAACGCCGCCGCGAACAGCTCGCCCGCGAAGCCCGAGCGCGAAAGCTTGCGTTTGAACGCGGCCTTCGGACCGAAACCTCTGCAAACATTGCAAACGACATTACCGACACCGAAGATCCGACCGTTCGCCAAGCGGCGGTTGAGGCTCTCGGTTCGCGTGCGGGAACCGTTGTGGTGATGGAAGCCAAGACCGGCAAGATCGTGTCGATGGTGAACCAGGATTGGGCAATCCGCGAAAGTTTCAAACCATGCTCGACGATAAAACTCGTTACCGGCGTCGCCGGACTCAACGAAAACATTATCAACGGCGACGGAAATATTTCCGGCGAATCATCCTCGATGACGCTCGATAACGCTTTAGCCTACTCGAACAACGGCTATTTTCAACGCGTCGGTGTCAAAATCGGCAGCGGCAAGATGATCTCTTATGCGAAAAACCTGGGACTTGGAGAAAAAACCGGCATAAACGCGGACGGCGAAACCGCCGGAAAGCTGCCGTTTGGAAACAACAACGCCCGCATTTATTCGCACGGAGACGACTTTGAAGTGACGCCGCTTCAGCTTGCGGTTATGGTCTCGGCATTGTCGAACGGCGGCAAAAAAGTGGTTCCGCAGATTCCGCGAAGCCGATATGAAAATGCCCGCTTTCGTTCAAATTACCGCCAGCCGGTAACCTTGCCGGAAAAAAGCGTGATCGGAGTACTGCCGGGAATGATGGGAGCGGCCGAGTACGGCACCGCCCGCCGCGGCGTTAATGCCACGATGGGCGTGGCCGGCAAAACCGGTTCGTGCATCGGCAAGGGCTCGTGGGTCGGGCTGTTTGCCTCGGTCGCGCCGGTGGAAGACCCCGAATACGCGGTCGTCGTCATCACACGCGGCGAAGGCGAGCGCGGCAAATATGCGGCGGCGGTTGCCGGCCGGGTCTATCAGGCATTGCAGAACCGCATATCGCGAAATCCCGAAAAGAACCTGGCTTTGAAACAGCTTCGGGCTAAACCGCTCACAAATTTGAGCGTTGCGGCCATGGAAGACGAAGAAGAGGAAGATTCGGACAGCGCGGACGAAGTGACGGAAACAACGAGACCCGTAATCGTTGTTGGTACCCAACAGCGTCCCGCCGAGCAGCGAAAAACGGTTGTGAAAACCACACAGTCCCGTCCGGTTTTCAAGCCCGTGGTCATTCCATACAAAAAGGATACGGATCTAAATTCGACGCCTTCGAAAGACAGGCCGCGTGTAATTAAAAACAAATAGATTATTCACAGAGAAGTTTATAAGGCCGCGAGGATGTTAAATGTCTCGCGGTTTTTGCATTTGCCGCACGTTTTTACTTGACACAAGGCAGAAAACTGCGTGATTATTTAACGTTCCATAAATTTTCGACGCAGGCGGCTTGACTTGGCTCGAAAGTTTGTTTTCATCCCGAATTATTTGCAACTTTTCTTTTGAACAAATCATCAGAATTCTCGCAAAACCTGTGATTATATTCGCAAGGTTTTTACGGGCGAAAACTGGGTTCTACTATCAGGTTGGAGGAAGTACATAAAAATGAAAACGATTCTTAGATTTGCGGGAATGGGAATGCTGCTTGCGGCATTCTTGGCGGTCGGAGCAACCGCCGGTTTCGCACAAGACAACTGCGCCGATGTCGACGGCTACACGGCACTCGACGCAAAGATACGTGAGAATTATCCAAAGAGAGCAACTAAAAAAATTGCGGTCGAGGCAGGCAAACAATATTTAGAAAAATATGGTGCTTGCGAGCCTACAAAAGATTTTGCGGATTGGCTCAAAGTCCAGGTGCCTAAATGGGAAATACAGGACAAAGAATATCAGGATGCATTATGGCTAGACGAAAGATTTACTCGTTTCAATGCCGCTGTTCCCAACGATAAATACGATGAAGCATATGCAGCCGGTAAAGAGATTCTTACCAAGCAGCCGAATAACGTTCACATCATCCTTCCGCTTGGACTGATCGGGCTGTATCAGTCTTACAACAAGAATTACAATTACAACGACGACACAATTCGCTTTGCAAACATGGCTATCGCGAAATTGAAGTCGGGTGCTGAAGGAAAGGTTAAAGACGGAAAACCGGTTTTGGATAAAAACGGAAAACCTGTTTACGGTGTTTTCCAGTTCGAAATGAACAAGGAAGATGCGATCAGCGAACTGACCTATGCGATCGCGTACATCAATTACTGGGCAAAGAACGACAAAAAGTCCGCGTTGCCTTTTTATTATGAGGTATCACAGTTGCCAGGCCGCAACCAGAAAGAGCCGCGTGTATTTGCAACGGTTGGCAGCTACTATCTGGAAGAAGCCGGAAAACTTGGTACGGAAATCGCTGCTTTGATAAAAAAATTGGAAACCGCGACGACGGATGAAGAAAAGTTGAAATTAGACGGAGAGGCAAAAGCTAAAGTCGGACTTTTCAATGGCTATACAGAACGAGCAATGGACGCTTTTGGGCGTGCCCGCAGCGTAGCCCCGGACAAGACTCCGGCAGAAAAGAAGTATAAGGACGATATCAACAAGACGCTTCAGGATCTTTACAAACGCCGTTTCGAGAAAGTAGATGGGTTGGATACCTGGATTTCGGCCTCGGTCGCAAAGCCTTTCCCGAACCCTACTTCAGAAGTAGCGCCGATTATCGACCCTGAACCAGAGACGACCACGACAACCACGACGACTTCGGGCACTGAGCCGGCACCCGCAAACGGTACTGCAAAACCAGCCGTCACCACAGCAAAGCCATTGACTACCGGAACCAAGGCAGCTGCAACCAAACCGGCGACGAACGGAGCAAAGGCGACAGCAAACGGCGCAAAGACTGTGGCCACTAAACCGAAGCGGCGATAACCGTTTTGCATCTATTTAACCTTTGACCTGCGATCTAAGAATCGGCCGGACGCTCAAAATTGGGCGTCCGTCTTTCTTTTTATTCCTGATATAAATAGAATTGCTCTCGCACCGGATGCAGCTTGCGAAACTTGAAAAATCACTAAGCTACTCTTTCAAATCGATCGGGCTGCTCAAGCGCGCGTTGACGCACCGTTCGTGGGCGCATGAAAATCTGCCAGGTGAAAGCGAGAATACGATTCGCTCCGCCGAGAATGAATCGTTCGAATTCGTCGGTGATTCGGTTCTCGGGCTTGCCATCGCCGAGCAGTTATTTGAAAAGCACCCGACGTTGAGCGAAGGCGACCTGACGCTGATGAAGCATCGATTAGTCAGCACAGGAACCCTCGTGAAAATCGGCGAAGCCTTAAAGCTCGGCGAGATTATTCGAATCGGGCGCGGCGAGGAAAAGACCGGAGGCCGGACAAAACCGGCGATCATCGCCGATGCGCTTGAAGCCATAATCGGGGCGGTCTTCCTTGACGGCGGATACATAGCCGCCCGCAGCCTGATCTCGCAGATCTTCGCCGATGAGATAAATGCCGTTACGCCAAAAAGCTCGCTTGATTACAAAACGCTTTTACAGGAAACTCTGCAGGCCGGGAAAAATCCGGCTCCGACATATTCGCTTCTTCGGACCGAAGGGCCGCCGCACGACCGAAAATTTTATGTCGAGGCGGCTTGGCACGCCGGACGGGCCAATGGCACAGGCGGCTCGCTGAAATCGGCGGAAATGGAAGCCGCAAGCGAGGCGCTGAAGATAATCGAGGAAAAGGCTGCGGATTCGAAACGAAAACAATAATGTTTTCGTATGCTATTCTTACCATTTATGAG
>JBQTJB010000290.1:0-10764 GCA_052387555.1 Blastocatellia bacterium
CAGACACGGTCGGTCGCGTATAAGCGCAGAGTTTCTCCTTCGCGTGGCGCAGGCTCAACTGGAACTTCAGAATTTTAAGGACGCTCTTACGCTTGCAAACAAGGCTCTAACGCACGGCGTAAAGAAAGATTCGCGTGCTCAGGCGTTATGGGTAAAAGGAAGCGCCGAACACCACCAAAAAAAGCTGTCCACCGCCCGCGCCACTTTTTCACAACTCGTAAAAGGGTTTCCGGATCACAAGCTTACCGAAGGTGCCCGTCGGCTTTTGGCCATGACGGCTGAGGATCAGGACGATCTCGAAACCGCTCTCGACCTGTATTTCGACCTCAAATATGAACACGACGTTGCGTACTTTGTCGATGTTCTGATGCCGACCGATCGGCTCGCGCAATACGCGGCTCGGCGAACCGAGAGCAAAAATTACAACACGCTCTTGTACTCTCTCGGCCTTAGATATATGCGCGAAAAACGGTGGAACGAGGCTAGGGCTACGCTGGGACAGGTACTAACCGAAAAAGGCAGGGATGATTACCTTGAGAATGAGAGAGACAAGACCTGGTTTTTCCCGAAAGAAGTTGGGTACGCGTATGGAGAACCTCTAATTACCTACATCAAAACCAGTTGGGTAGTGCAAGATCTAAAGACGATCGACATTATCGAGTACCACGAAAAAGCTGTCGAAGAAGCTGTTGGCGATGAAGCAAAAGCGGAGGCAATGTACCAGCTTGCAAGTTCCTATTTCGAAGCGGACGATCTGACATTCTACAATCCGGCACTGTGGGATGGAAGTCGCGGCGGGTCGCTCAGCGGGCTTCTCTTCAGCCACCAAGAGCGGCTCCCGAACGAATCGCGTGTTATTTTCGAACATCTTGAGGAACATGACCCGTGGGCCCGTGCCATCCCGATCTATATTCAGGTCGCAGACCGTTTCCCACAAACAAAGGCAGCCAGAGATGCCCTGTACTCTGCCGCAGTTGCTCATCAGCGGCTTGCTGAACGAAATGGACCGTGGGGCATCTTTTACACAAGAGGCCTTTTCGCCGGTCCGCGAAATCTTACTTACGCCGATGTTAGAAATATTTACCCTCGTTACCAGCTTCCGCGAGGCACCTACGGCTGGGAACCGTCAACCCGCACGGTTAGCAGTGGGCCTGCTTGGGCGTCGCCGCCAAAGCCGCTGCCTCGCCTCACGCGTACCGAAAGGGCTTGGCGGAAGTTGAACGGCTGGTATGAAGCATATTCACCACAGGTCAAAGACAATATCCACGTCATATCGCAGACTTTTATTGATTATCTGACTGCGTATCTTTATGCCATCTTGATCGCCCTGATCGGATCGTCGCTCTGGGCAAATCGGAGCGCGATCTATCACGGCCCGATCAGGAACGGATACGCTTTCTGCATTGTGGCAATCCGATATCTGCGTCGTCTTTGGTCAACGCGTCTCGCCGCCGCTTTGCCAAGCTTGTCTTTGCTATATTTGGCGAAATGCGTGACTGAATACGTTAAAGGTCACATCAAAAAATCCTGAAGAAATGGTCGGGGTTAAAGTTGGTGATTCGACGCGAAAATCGTATATAATCTTTCGGTTCCTACAGCCCTCATATTTTGTTACGTGGAAGGGAGTTCCGAGAGTGCCGAACATCGATCCTAGAATTGATGCTTATATCGAGAGATCGGCTGATTTTGCTCAGCCGATATCGATCAATCTCCGCAAACTCGTCCACAAAGCGTGTCCGGACGTGACCGAAACACTGAAATGGAGCATGCCGAGCTTTGAATTCAAAGGAATTCTCTGTGGATTTGCCGCGTTCAAAAATCACTGCACTTTCGGTTTCTGGAAGCAGTCGCTGATGGAAACGGATGCTTTCCCGAATAATAAGACCGCGATGGGCAGTTTTGGGCGGATCACGTCGGTGAAAGACCTGCCAACGGACAAAGTAATGATCGGGCTGATCCATCAGGCAATCGAACTGAACGAAAAAGGCATCAAGGTTCCCAAGAAACCGGCCGCCGCTAAGAAAGATTTGACCGTGCCGGCAGATTTGACCAAAGCCCTCACTAAAAACAAAAAAGCCAAGTCCCATTTTGATAAATTCAGCTACAGCCACCGAAAGGAATATATCGAATGGATCACCGAGGCCAAGACCGAGCCAACGAGAAACCAGCGTCTGGCGACAACGATCGAATGGTTGAGCGAAGGGAAGGGCAGAAATTGGAAATACGAGAAGTGCTAATAGCTGTCAACACTCGGCTTTCAGCAAATCAGAAAACAAGAAGTTAAGGAGAAAATCATGATCGGAGTACAACCATATTTGAATTTTAACGGCAACTGCGAGGAAGCCATCAACTTTTACAAAGACGCCCTTGGCGGCGAGATCCTGTTCATGCAGCACTACGGCGAATCGCCCATGGCGGGCATGTCCGGCGACGACAAGGTGATGCACTGCACGCTTAAGATCGGGGACACTCACATAATGGCCAGCGATAACCCCGAGAACATGCCAGCAACAGCCGGCAGCAACATCTCGCTCGCGATCGGCATGAATGACGTCGATAAAGCAAAAACCTACTTTGCGAATCTTTCCGACGGCGGTAACGTAACGATGCCGCTCGATAAAACTTTTTGGGCCGAGGCATTCGGAATGCTCACCGATAAGTTCGGCATCAACTGGATGGTCAATTGCGACGCACCGCAGGATGCAGACAAATCTGCTGCAGCATAATTTGCCGCCAGTTGTTGGTGGTCAGTTGCCAGATATTACTGACGGATAGCCGGCCACCGACCACTGAACTGACCACTAACCACTGATAACCGACCATTGACAATTGATTTATGGCAGAACCAATTTTAGTAGCAAAACGAGACGCGGCGGAATTTTTCCTGCTGTCGCAAATGTCCAACCGGCACGGCGTTATTACAGGAGCGACCGGCACGGGCAAGACCGTCACGCTTCAGCGGATCGCCGAAGGCTTCAGCCAGCGCGGCGTTCCGGTCTTTATGGCTGACATCAAGGGCGACTTGACGGGCGTTAGCCAGCCGGGTTCGATGACCGGAAAGATCGGCGAGCGCCTTACGATGCTTGGGTTTACGGACGTGAATTTTGAAGGAAGCCCAGTGACGCTTTGGGACGTTTTCGGCAATCAGGGACATCCGCTGCGGGCTACAGTTTCGGAAATGGGGCCATTGCTTCTTTCGCGGATCCTCCAATTGAACGACACGCAGGAAGGCGTGCTTACACTTGCTTTCAAGATCGCGGACGATAACGGCTGGCTGCTTCTCGATCTTAAAGATCTACAGTCGCTGCTGCTTTTCGTCGGCGAAAATGCCGAAGAGTTCACGGTTAAGTACGGCAACGTGTCGAAGGCTACTATCGGCGCGATCCAACGCGGACTGCTTCAACTCGAACAACAGGGAGCCACCGGATTCTTCGGCGAACCGGCCGTAAAGCTTGAAGACTTTATTCAGACGATCACGGGCCGCGGCGTGCTGAATCTGCTTGCGGCGGACGATCTGATCAATTCGCCGAAGCTATACTCGACGTTCCTTCTATGGCTGCTTTCAGAGTTATTCGAAATGCTTCCCGAAGCCGGCGACCTGGACAAACCGAAACTCGTCTTTTTCTTCGATGAGGCACATCTTCTTTTCAATGACGCGCCAGACGCTTTGGTGGAAAAGATCGAGCAGGTAGTTCGCCTGATACGTTCGAAAGGCGTCGGCGTTTACTTCGTGACCCAAAGCCCGGCGGACATCCCGGACAAGGTTCTGGCACAGTTGGGCAATCGCGTCCAACACGCTTTGCGGGCTTACACGCCGAAGGAACAAGAGGCTGTAAAGGTCGCCGCCAAGAGTTTTCGAGAAAATCCCAATCTGGACACGGTGAAAACTATCTCCGAACTCGGGGTCGGCGAAGTCTTGATTTCGACGCTCGACGAAAAGGGCGTTCCGACGGTGGTCGACCGCGCGTTCGTAATACCTCCGGTAAGCAAGATCGGGCCGGTAACACCGGAATTAAGAGCTAATTTGATAGCTTCGTCAATCGTCGCGGGACAGTACGAATCGGCGTTAGACCGCGAATCTGCGTTTGAGATATTGTCGAAGCGAGCCGAGGAGCGTATGGCCCAGGAGACGGAGGCCAAAGCAGTGGCCGAAGCCGAGAAAGAGGCAGCACAACAAGCAAAGGCCGAGCGAGCCGCCGCACGAGCACCCGACACGCTTGTGGAATCGATAACCAAGAGCGTCGCGCGCTCCGCCAGCAGTTCTATCGGGCGGCAGATCGGAAACACGATTGTCCGCGGTGTACTGGGAAGCATTTTCGGCGGCGGTTCCAAGAAGAAAAGCAGTTGGTTTTAGCGGACGTTGCAGAAGCCCGCGCGTTAGCAAGGGCGTAACATCCAACTTGAACGTTACGGCCTTCCTTACGGTCAGGCTTCTGCATTTCAATCATGAAAACAGACTGGAGCCACTTTACCAAACGCATCACTATCGATGCTACGACGCGTGCGATCTATAACGCATGGGCGATTCCCGAACAGATCGAAAGCTGGTTCCTTTCAAGAGCGGATTATACAGCCCCGGACGGATCGGTGAAATCGAAAACCGAACGCGTAAAAGCGGATGATGCTTACACATGGCGTTGGCATGGCTTTGCAAACGGCTCACCCGAAACCGGCAAGATTATTGAGGCAAACGGGCACAATACTTTTAGCTTTACGTTCGCCGATAATTGCATTGTCGAGGTGACGGTTCTTCCCGAAAGAGGCGAAAAGGTCGTCCAACTTACCCAGAAGAAGATCGGCCCGGACGAACTGCTTCGGCTTTTCATCGGCTGCGGCGAAGGGTGGACATTCTATCTCGCCAATCTCAAATCCATACTTGAAGGCGGCATCGACCTTCGGAACAAGAATGACAAGATCAGTGGGGTAATAAATTCGTGAGGAAATTTAAGCATGTCCGAAAGCAAACTACTTGTCGGCACCGCAAAAGGGGCCTTTATTCTCGAACGCAATGGCAGCGACTGGTCTATCGACGGACCGCATTTTGCGGGGCGCTCTGTTTATGCAATGATGCTTGACCGCCGAGCGGGCCGCGACCGAATTTGGGCCGCGGCGACTAGCTGGCACTTCGGCGCGGAACTTGTTTTCAGCGACGACAACGGCGAGAACTGGGACATGCCCGAGGAAATGCGGATAAAGTTTCCCGAAGACACCGAAAAATCGCTCGAAAATATTTGGCAGATCGCGCAAGGGACTGATGACGACACGCTGTACGTCGGGGTTGCACCGGCGGCTATTTTTGAATCGAAGAATAACGGTGCGACGTGGTCGCTGAATCGCGGCTTGTGGAACCATCCGCACCGCGAACAGTGGACGCCCGGTTTCGGAGGGCTGGCCGTTCACACGATAATTACCGACAAAGACGATGCGGACAATTTGAAGATCGCCATTTCGACCGGCGGCGTTTATCAATCGTCAGACGGCGGCGCGAGCTGGAACGTGACAAACACCGGCGTAAAGGCTTATTTCCTGCCTGATCCGTTTCCCGAATTCGGCCAGTGTGTTCACAAGATGGTTCGGCATCCGTCAAACAAGGACACATTTTTTCTACAAAATCATCACGGGGTTTACCGCAGCCGCGACGGCGCGGCGACCTGGCAAGAGATCGAAAACAGCCTTCCGTCAAATTTTGGGTTCGGCATTACAACTACCGACATTGGCAATGTCTTCATCATTCCGCTGGATGCCGACGAACGCCGCTACACCTGTGAAGGCAAACTACGCGTCTATCGCAGCAGAGACGAGGGCGATACATGGGAAGCCTTAGCAAATGGCCTGCCGCAGGAGAATGCTTATGAGGTCATTCTTCGCGATGCACTTACATCGGTTCGCAACGAAGTTTATTTCGGCACAAAGAACGGCAAGCTGTTCGGTTCCGCTGACAACGGCGGGAATTGGGAGATGATCCAGGGCTCGCTGCCCGAGATCAATTGCGTAAAGGCATACTGACTGACTCAGCATTACCTTTGCCTACTGGCGGAGGAAGAATTTCCTCGAAGAAGCAAAGACGGAAAGAAAGAAAAGCATTACTTATGTCTTATAAGGTTTATTTAAGCGGACATCTGAAAAGCTTCAGCAACGGCCAAACAGAGATCGGCGTGTCCGGGAATCATAAAACCGTCGGCGATCTGCTCGCCTCGCTTTGGCGTCAGCACCTCTCGCTTCGCGACCGCATCCTGACCGAACAGGGCGATATCCGCCAGCACGTCAACATCTTTTACCAGGGCCAGGACATTCGCCGCATCAACGGCCTGCAAACGCACATCGACGCCGGCAGCGAACTGCATATTTTTAATGCTGTTAGCGGCGGCTGATTGGAGCGCAAGCATCCCTGCATGCAATGCCGGAACGCGGGCATCCTTGCCCACATAAGTTACAATGCGCTAAATAATGCTAATTAAAACCGCTATTATCGAAAAGATCGTCTCCGGCGAAATCTCGCTCATCTTTCGCAGATGGAAACGAGCATCCGTCAAAGCGGGCGGGACGCAGATGACGCATTTGGGCGTGCTCGGTATTGATTCTGTCGACATATTTGCCGAAGGTGAGATCACCGAAAGCGATGCCATTGATGCGGGATTTTCGTCACGGGATGAGCTGATCAAATATCTCCACGGACGCGTCGAGGACATATATCGCATCCGCGTTCGTTTTGCAGGCGAAGATCCGCGAAAAAAGTTGCGCGAGCACGAAGATTTAAGTGAGATCGAGCTTGGTGAGATCATCGCAAAACTAAACAAGCTCGACCAAAACAGCTCACGCGGAAACTGGACTCAATTGTATCTGCAAATGATCTACCACCAACCCGCAACCCACGCTGCTGTCCTTGCCGCCCAACTAGGCCTCGACAACGCGCGCTTCAAACCCTGGGTTCGCAAACTAAAAGCCCTCGGGTTGACCGAAAGTCTTGAGGTCGGCTATCGATTGTCACCGCGTGGTAAAAAAGTGTTGGAAGCTCTAAGGCAGAAACACGAGCGGTAGCGAGTGTGCCCTGACTCGTAGATGTCGAGATCGTGGATTATCATAGAAGGTGAAAGATACGAGTAAAGTTCCATACCCGTATCCAGGCGAGATACTGCTCGAAGAATTTCTGAAGCCGATTGGCATCTCGCAATACCGTCTTGCAAAAGAGATCGGTGTCCCGCAGCGACGCATCGGAGAGATCGTGGCAGGAACGCGTTCAGTCATGCCGGACACCGGCTTACGGCTGTCGCGATTTTTCGGGATGTCTGAAAATTTCTGGATGGGCCTGCAGCTTGATTACGATGCCGCGAAAGCCAAAGATTCCATGGCAAAAACACTTGCACGGATAAAACCGTGGAAGGCCTTAGAAACGAAACTGGCCTAACCGAATGCCTCCGCCCCGTCTACCGACTGTTGCCGAGAGGCTTCTTGAAGCGCTTTCAAAAAGGTAATTAACTATTCGTTAATTTGGCCCGGAAATCTGGAGACATTAATAATGGACAACAAAGCTATGGGTTCTGCGATTGCGTTAGTATTTGTTATTTTCCTGCTTTTCTTTTTCAAATAATTCACTTATCAGGGCGAAGAGCAAAGAAATGTGGGGACCCTCGATCCTGAAAGACTCATCGAAGATTTGGCGCGAGATTTCGATTTGTGGAACAAGACTATCAATTCTGACGATCCGGACGATCTCAGCAGTATGAGTTGGTCTCAACACAGGAATTTGTCCGTCGACAAAAAAATTCGCATCCTACGGACCGAAAAGATGAAAAGTACTAATGAATATCTTCACAAACCGATTTTTTGATATCGAAGAAATTCCTTTCGCTATTGCAATTTAATAAATTAGACACAATTTTCGCGCCTCAGCAAACACTTGTAATTCATTCGCCCATGAATCTTCGATCTCCTTGAGTGAATACCCAACTTTGTGGATCTTGTTTGAGACGTTCGGTTGCCTCAAGGTGCAATAAGTTCGATACTGCGAAAATAGCGTCGAAATCGTCGAGGGTCGCGGGTAAGAATTCTAAACCCAGAGACGGTTGCGTGAGCCCCGATATAAAAATCGGGCATTGGAGCAATTCGCGAACCTCCATGGCGGCGATATTTAACAAACGCGCGGGCGGCGAGAAACGCGGCTTTGTAAGGTAGCTGGTCTCGTCGGCAAAGCTCCAATGGAAGAACCATATCCAATTCCTCGATTTTCTGGAATTTAGTCGAGACTTCCGCGAAAATGATGGGATTGATAACGACGGCGGATTCGTTGGCGGCCTGAGTCAGTGCAAGTGAAGACCAATTGAACCACACTTCATCGTTCATCAGGACGTCGATCAAAACGCTGCTGTCAACAAGAGTTTCTTTCAGTCTTCACCTCGCGTCATAGCCAATATCTCATCAGTAGTAAAAGTCTTATCAGTTGCGCTTCCTGCCAAAAGGGCGACAAGGCGTTCGCCACGGCTAAGGCGGCCATTACTTGTTTTCGTTTTTATTAGGTTCGCCGAATTCCCGTTAAGGACAAACTCAACTTCGGTGCCTGGGAAAATGCCAAGGCTTCTCCTTATCTCCTGCGGAATCGTTACCTGACCTTTTGTAGTTACGCGCATAGTAATACTCCTAACGGTAATACTACAATTGATTTTAGATATGAGTAAAGGTTTTTTTGGAGTCAGTACAGCAGGAATTGGCTACGCATTTCGGCGAATTCCGCCAGCCCTTTAACCCACGAATCTTCAATTTCTTTGAGTGAAACGCCTTCCTCAATCGCTTTGCGGGTATTGTCAGTTCCGCTGACTACATCAAATGGATTTTTGTCGAAGACGTATTCGTAAGCGTCTCGTTTCCATTCGAATCGGTCGGTGTAGAGGTCGTACGCGGTTTTGATCATGGCGATGCCGACGATGACGGGCGTGAAAGCATTTCTGTCAGTAACGTGTAACTGCACGCCGCCGCAGGTGACGCGGGCGTGTTTTTGAAATGTCGGCTGAAAAAATGTTTGGCGAAATTCAACGCCGGGGAAATTGAATTTTTCAAGCTCGGTCACCCATGCCCACGGATCGATATACGGTGCGCCGTTCAGTTCGAACGGTTTCGTCGTGCCGCGGCCTTCGCTCATTTCAGTGCCTTCGATGTGGACGGTCGCGGGAAAAACGACGCATGTATCGACGGTGGGAATGTTCGGCGAAGGCATTATCCACGGCAGGCCCGTGTCTTCGAACCACATCTCGCGGAGCCAGCCGTCCATCGGCACCACTTCAAGATCGCAGCCGATGCGGAAATGTTCATTGAACATTTTCGCAAGCTCGCCGGTCGTCATTCCGTGCCGTGTTGGTATTTCAAATTGCCCGACGAATGAAGTGAACTCGGTTTCGGTCACGTTGCCCTCGACCGTGATGCCATTTATGGGGTTCGGCCGGTCGCAGACGACGACGCGTTTGCCGAACTTTTTCGCCGCACGCATGCAGTTTGCCATCGTGTAAACGAATGTATAGATGCGGCAGCCGACATCCTGCAGGTCAAAGACGATGGTGTCCACGTTTTCGAGCATCTTCCCGGTCGGCTCACGCGTTTCGCTATAGAGCGAATAGATCCACAAACCGGTGTGCGAATCGACGACATGATCCGTCTCGATCATATTGTCCTGCACGTCGCCGCGTATGCCGTGCTGCGGGCCAAAAAGGGTTGTCAGATTGATATCGGGATGCTTAAAGAAAACATCCGCGGCATGTCGCAGATCAGGGAAAACCGACGCCTGATTGCAGACAAATCCGATCCGTTGACCGCTTAATGACGCAACTTTGTCATTCAGCAAAACTTCGATTCCGGGGCGAATTCTTTTTGTACTCATAAATCGGTCTTTACTACTTGCGTCGGCGGGCGGGTTCCTTCGTTCAAAAACTTGAAATGCCCCAGCATTTGCTCGGGCATCTCATCTTAAGAAATTTATAAAATCACGAGCTACTTTGCATCAACGACCACTGCGTCCGGCGCATTTTTTCCTACCGAGGCAATGCCATTTTCCATCGACTTGGCGGTTTTATACATTTCGCTTTTGCCGATAGGTTCGCCGTTAGCGGCCTTCAACACGAAATAGACCGAGCCATCCTTAGCGGTTTTACGTTCGAAACGGCCGTCGCTTGCTGCATTTTTCCGAACCGAAGCTATTCCGCCCTCGGCTGCTTTCCGCGTTTCGTAAGATTCGCTTGTAAGTATGATCTGGCCGTTCGTGGCCTTTAAGTTGAAACGCACCTTCCCGTTTTTCCCTGTCTTTAGTTCAAATTTTCCTGGCATTCGGTCGCTCCTGATTAATGTAAATTGGTGTCTGGAATTTAAAATTTGGTATTGCTTATGCGGCAAAGAATATCACAAGAAATATTAAACGAAAAATAAACCCGCCATTCTTGACGCTATTCGATGGTATCGCTGGCCGAAAGGACGTGCGGCCTAAGATCGTTTCGCAAAATTATCCGTGCACAGCCGTTCCAGCGAAGGATCGCATCGTCGTTTCCCGCCGGACGAATCGCTTCTGCTTTCTCGAACCATTCCATCGCCTGCGTAAATAATTCATACGCCTGCAGGCCGCCTTTTTCAAGGGTGGCCTTGGCGCGCCGCTCGTAAACGATGCCGGTGTAGTAGGCTTTTTCGTAAGCGTCGATGATCTGCGCAACGTAATCATTAATGTGCGTGTCGCCGACGGCGTAGTCTTTGCCGAAGCGGTCGCTCATCGCAAGCACGATGTTTTTGAGC
>JBQTJB010000291.1:0-6789 GCA_052387555.1 Blastocatellia bacterium
TCGTTGAGCGGTCGCCAAGAATCGTCATTGCTTCGAGAACGGAAACCCCTGCACACGAAATATTTAATGCACGGGCCAGGCCGAGGACCGTCGCAATGCCGATTCGTATGCCTGTATAGCTGCCGGGCCCACGCGAAACGGCAATCAGGTCGATTTCGTCAAATTTAATGCCTGTGTCATTAAAAAGTTTCTCGATGTTCGGCAAAAGTTCCTCGGCACGCGAAACGTCGTCGCTTCCACCGACCGAAGCAATTTCTTTGCCGTCGCGAAATAGAGCGATGCTACCATCTTGAATCGCGGATTCAATGGCAAGAACTGTATGGCTGGTAGAATCTCGATTCAAGATTTGGGTTGTCGTCGAATAAAAGCCGGAATCGTTCGCCGCAAAGACGGCACCGTACGACGAAGCGCATTACCAACTTGGTAATAGATACGTGGTTTGTTGAAAAAGCTGCCTTCCATTTCAACAGTTGCCTGTATCGGATTTGGCGGAATACGCTTTCGGATTTGTTCGATAAACGCCTTACCGCTTCCCAGCGATAGGCGCAGCGGAATAAGCCTTACATCGCTTGCCCATTCTTTCTCGATGCATTTTAATACCCATTCCGGGGTATTCCTGGCCTTATCGGCAAACGGCAGATCGTCTATGTCGAGGCCAATGTATTTATGGGCGAGTCCTATCGTAGAAATGATCCAATCGCGACGATTCTCTGATACGACATCCAGGCACTTTTCCCAATCAAAGCCTGCTGGCCGATTGGACACGGCATAATAAATGTCCCAAAGCCTTTCTTTATAAGCACCGCCGTCGCTGAGCCAATGAACACAGAGTATCCGCAAATGATCCTCGGCACATGGAACGCGTATGCTATATCCGTCTACCTCGATCGTTTCCGAACGATCGACCAGTTCGACCCAGGCTAAATTGTCGAGCTGACGAAGACCTTCGTGCAAATCGATTCCTAGCCGATTAACTTCCGGTACTTCGAGCATTTGGCACGCGGCCGGGTAATCATCGGAGCTTACTGCAAGGTCGATATCGGTAAAATATCGCGGATGGTCCTCGGGATAATTTCTCGCGGCCAACCAACCCTTGATCAAAAGTGGTTGAATATCCCTTAAACGAAAATGTTTGAACGCCACGTTTATCTGAGCTTCGAAAGCCTTTGTCCGAAGCTTGTGCCAACGCAGCGATTCAGTCGTATTAGCAACCATTTTGGAAGCGAATCCGAAAATAAAAGTCAAAAGAGCAGCGGGACGAAATTGTCCTGCGCTACTCTTCGACGAAAAGAAACTATTTCCCTACACGCACAAAAAGCTCATGCTGCAAGCGGTAGTCGGGCACATGATTCCCGGCCCAATGCAATCACCAGTTGTCCCGGACGGACAACCGCAGGAAATATTAGCCAATGCGCTTTTGGGGGCGACCAAAGACGCAACAATGGGTAATCCAATAACCGCAGCCATGCCGATCTTTTTGATCACTTCTCTACGTGATTGCCCTGCAAAACGTGATTCGATGCGTGTTTCTAGGAGATTTTTTTCACTTAACTGGTCGATTGCGAGCCAAATAAGGTCATCACTAACTTTTCCACCGGTTTGAGATTCAAGATGCTTTGCTATTTCAGACACGGAATTGTTGCCATTGCAAGATTTCCAAACGAGCGCAGCGGTCTGATTCAAGCAATGGGCCTTGTTGCTTTCCAGATCGTATAATAAAACCTCGTCGGTAACCTCTTGTACAACCAAGCCGGTCTTACGAGCAGTTGGGAATTGCGGATTTGTCATTATCTCCTCCAAAGTAAGTGCCTAACCGGAAACAAGTTAGGACGTTTTAGTTTACACAATTATCAAAAAAAGACAAAATAAATTTTGCAAATTGCCTGGAATTGCCGCGTTTTCCTTTTAGAAACTTAACACCATTAGTCATTCTCTTTAGATTATTCATGGATTCTTCCTGACGCACCGCAAATGGAATTGTATGGGGTATTAGCTCCATCACGCCCTGTCCCTGGCTCAATTCCTTTGGTTTCCAAACTGCATTTGGTGAATATTCGGTTATGAGTACAAGATGAGCCCTAACTGCTTTTTTTGCCGTAACACCGCCTATCGATTCGACAGATATTTCCTTCTCCCGGACGTTAACTTTGCCGATTCGCGTGGCTAATTCGCGGGGAAACGGGTGAATCATGCCGCGGCGATCGACTATCGCATACTCGTCAGACAGATATTCAGCTCCGTAGCGGACGAGATCTTTCACAAGTGTAGTCTTTCCCTTAAAACTAGATCCGGGAATTATGATAGCTCGCCCGTTTTTGGCAACGACCCCTGCGTGAATAAAAATCTTGCCTACTGCGTATTGGCTCACATCAGTTCGAACCAATGTGTTTAGCATCTTCATTATCATGCGAAGTGACGTATTCGATGACAAATGCTCCCCATTTAGGAATAGATCGAATTGCCTATTATGACCACGCTCGATTCCGTAACTTCCAGCTATTTCCTTGCGATTCTTTTCAATGTACTTTAGACGCCCGATGAGAGCTTTTTCAATTTCAAGTCTGGCGGTTTCAAGGAGCTTAGGGTCGCTGCTTTCGATTCTTACTCGAACACCATATGATTCTAATGTAAATTCCTGGTTAAATGTTTCCTTTCTATAAGCTCTATAAGTATTCTTTACTGGCATGTGGCTATTTGCGAGGACAAAACTAAAGATGCTAATCGTAAAAATAACACAGCCCGCCGCTTGCTTCAACAAAACCGAACTGAGTACATCATGCAGCAAGATTAATAGATTGAAAAACTCACAAATACAGTCAACTTCCATTTCGAATGACTAATTTATTCGGTTTAGTTGAAAAGCCAGAGATACCATCAAAGTTCCTGACGGTAAGCACTGATAGCGGTTGAGATCGAATACTTTGCTTCGGCGGCTTTGCGAGCTCGTTGCCGTATATCTTTCAGATCGCCTGATTGCGATGCAATACTTTTAATTGCTGCGGCAAGTGCAAACGGGTCAGATGGCGGTACTACCCAACCGACCTGCTCTTCGTTTACGAGCATCGCGACTTCGGATTCGCTATCGGCAATTGCCAGGATTGGTTTGCCAGCGGCGAGCACATTGTATGTCCGGCTGGGCATAGAAACACCCAACATTCCGTCAACGAGCGAGACAATCGCGACATCACAAGCGTTGAGAAAATTCTGTTGATCTTCGCGTGGACGCGGATCGAGGAGAGTTACATTTTCAAGCTTTCGTTCGTAAACAGCATCTTCAAGCCATTTTCGTTTCGCACCGGTTCCGAGGAATAAAAAATGAATTCCGGAATCAACGGACAGTTCTCTAGCGCATTCAACGATGCTTTCAACGTCGTTGGGATAGCCCATATTCCCAGCGTAAAGCAAAACAAATTTATCCGACAGATCCAATTCCTTGAGCAGTTTATTGTCGCCGCGAGGCGCGGGTGAAACGGCATCGAGCTCGGCCCAATTAGGAATAAACGTGATCGGGATATCGAGACCTTTCGTTTTCTCTCCGACCAGAACTTGCATATCCCGGCCTACGACAATGATCTTCGCCGCGTACTTGTAAGTCCACCGATTTAGATACCTGGTCAGCTTTGCAGCGAAGGACGAAGCTTTCATTTTGCCGGAAGCAATCGCCAGCTCCGGATAATTGTCGTGGATCAGAAGTGTATAGCTCGAGCCCTTAAAAAGAGAGGCGATCGTGACGATCAGCGGCAGGCTCGGTGGTGTCGTGACAACAAAAATACGATCGCCTTTGCGAAATCGCTTTAGTCCGCTTCCCAGGACGGCAATGCTGTGAGTCAGCATATTTATGAGCCTTAGAGGAATAACGTTTTTATCGAGGCGGGTTCCAGCAGCTCGAAAAATTTCCACGTTCTTATGTATTTCTCTTTTCGGTGCAGTAGTACCCTTTTTTGAATAATTCGGTTGGCCGCAAATTACTTTTACATCGAAATCATCCGCAAGTCCCTCGGCTATCCTGGTCATGTAATAGCCCGTCGAAGTTTCCTCGGGATAGTACAGCTCAGAAACTACCCAAAGGCGTCTTTTTTCAGGTTTATCGACACTGTTTTGTTCCAATTCCTCTGTCATTCTTTAACCGGTACTCCCGCAATGGCATGTTCGAGCAGTTTCGCCGTCGCTTTTTCAATTTCAGGATTCGATAGCCACTCCACTGCGAAACTTCGGGCGGCATTCGCCATTTGCTGAAATGCGTTGTTGTCCATTGAAATCAGTTTTTCAATGCATTTTTCCCATTCAACAGGATTTTCCAGAGGGATAGCCCAGCCGGCTGATCGTTCTTGTATTTGGTTCCAAACTGTACGGTCGCTTATCAAAAGAGCACATCCGGCTGCCATCGCTTCGACGAAGACATATCCAAAATTTTCATTCAAAGTTGGCAGGATAAAGAAATGAGCATTGGCCATCCTCGCAAGGGCTTCGGTGTTTGATACCGCTCCGTGAAACTTAGTGGTTAAATTATCCGGGAGCGATTCGATGGTCGAAAGGCATTCTTTCCAATATTCAGGATCGTCAACCGCCCCTACGATATCAAGATGCACATTACCGTTTCTAATTTCGAACAACCGCTCAAGAAGATAACTGAGATTTTTTTTTCGCGAAATGCGGGAAACGAAAATCAGACGAACGGAGCCGGGAAGTTTTTGCGGTTTTTCGTTAATGTTAAAATTCGGAAGGATTGTTTTCGGAGTAAGATCAGGAGCAATAAGAATTTCAACATTTTCACCAAAAATGTTCTCTATCTCATCACGTTCGGCTTCGAAAGACGCCCGCCATATCACGCCTCGATATAGCCCAGTAAGTTTTGCGGCCCGCAAATAAACTGTTTTTTTGACACGTTTGATGGCGAGTGTCGCCTGCGCCAACTCTCCGCAGGATGCTAAGACAACAGGAACAGCCGGAATCAACTTTCGTCGTCTTGCTGTCATAAAACTAATCGTCGGCGTGCTGAAAACGCTGTTGAGAAAGACCATATCAGGCTCGATCTCGCGAATGATTCCTGCAATTACATCCGGCTTTATCCGATTGGGCGGAAGATAGAAAGCTCTTGCGTTCCCAACCGGGTTCCACTCACCCGTTTTTACACCGGAATAAGGCGTCCTGTCTTCCCGGCCGTCGTGATTGCGGGTTACGATGAAAAACTCGTAACGCTCGTGAAAGCGTTCGACGAGATTAAATACGGCCCACATGCCTCCGCCGCCCTTTATGCCCGGCAGATAATAGTCGCAAAAAACCATTATCTTTTTCTTCATCGATTCGGAAGGCGAGACTTCGGCGAGATTAGGAAACATGCTTGCGAATGCTCGAATAACCAAGAACGATCTTGCTTACTGCTTGAGATACGTTCGGCACCTTGTATTCCGATGGAGGAGTCCAATTTGAAGGTTGTGAAATTGCAAACTCAACCGCTCTCAGGATAGCCGTCGGGTCGGCTCCGCTCAGAATGTTGCTTCCACACTCGATCGTTTCAGGCCTCTCGGTGACATCCCGCAAAGTGATGTTCGGAATTCCGAAAATACAACATTCTTCCTGAACCGTGCCGCTATCCGTAAGAACCGCAAGCGAATTTTTCTCAAGCTTTACAAAATCAAAGAACCCTAGAGGTTCAAGAAGCTTGATCCTCTCCGACGCGGGCCGAATGTCGAAAATCTTCATTTTCTCGCGTGTCCGCGGATGAACGCTCACAAGAATATCTTTGTCGAACTTGGACGCAAGGTCGCCGAACGCCGTAAAAATTCCCGTAAGTCGATCTGCAATATCGACATTTTCGGCGCGATGAAGGGTGACCAGGAAATACTCGAACGGCTTTGCCGAAAGTTCTTCCAAAACTTTGCTCGAATCGATCGCCAACGCAAAGTTTTCAAGCACTTCTCCGATCGGATTTCCTGTCACGTAGATGCGTTCCCGGTCAATGCCTTCAGCAACAAGATTCTCGCAACTTCGCTGGGTGTACGGCAAAAGAATTGTGCTTGAATGATCGATAATTCGCCGATTCACTTCTTCTGGTACGCGGTTGTCGTAGCAGCGGTTTCCCGCTTCCATGTGATAAACGGGAATACCGCGCCGCGCCGCGCCTATTGCGGAAAGTGCACTGTTCGTGTCTCCCAGGATTAAAACTCGGTCCGGTTGATGTTCGTCCAAAGCAGCATCGACCTTATCAAGAATTTGACCGGCCTGTTCGCCGAAACTGCTTGAACGAATGCCAAGATGGACATCCGGCGGGCGAATGTCTAGCTGTTTTATAAAAATATCGCTTAGGTTTTCGTGATGGTTCTGTCCGGTATGCACGATTACATGCTCACAAAATTGGTCGAGCAGTTTCATCACAAGACTCAGCCTTATAATCTCAGGCCGCGTCCCAAATATTGTCATTATCTTCATAAATAATGCGAATAAGCTAATTCCCTACAGCCAGAAATTTGGCAATCTCGTCGTTGGCTCCTGTAAGCAGCGACCTGAGAGCTTCGACCGATAAATTATTGTCTTTCGATGAATATTCGCTTGTAAGAGCAGGCGTAAACTCACTATCGCCACGAAGCTCTGGAAGCACGGGGAGGATCACATAATAATCACCGCGCTCGACGGTTCGGAAGCATTCTTCTTCAGAAACCATGATCTCATGCACCTTCTCGCCCGGACGAATTCCGGTATATACAATTTCAAGGTTTTTGTCGCCGATAACAGCCTTGGCGAGATCGACAATGTTCGCCGTCGGAACTTTCGAAACCTATGTTCCGAAAG
>JBQTJB010000292.1:0-7323 GCA_052387555.1 Blastocatellia bacterium
CCCCCCTAAAAACAGTGCCGAACTAAAATAGAGGAAGCCGGGTAATTATGACACTATGAGGAGACATAATTGCCATGAAGAGATCAAAGTTCACGGAGCAGCAGATCATCTTCGCGCTCAAGCAGGCGGAGACGGGCGTGACGGTGGCGGAGGCGTGCCGGAAGATGGGGATCAGCGAGGCCACTTTTTACAACTGGAAGAAGAAGTACGATGGACTTGGAGCGGCGGAGCTTCGCCGCTTGCGGCAGCTCGAAGAGGAGAACTTGCGGCTGAAGCAGATCGTGGCGGATCTGACGCTCGACAAGCAGATGCTCCAGGACGTGTTAAAAAAAAAGCTCTGAGGGCCGGCCAGAAAAGGCAGTTGGTAAATGGGTTGCTGGATGGTTATCGGGTCTCGGAGCGTCGGGCATGTTCGGTGGTGATGGTATCGAGGACGGTGTTCCATTACGTCGAGCACAAGCGCGACGATCGGGGGATAAGAAAGAGGATCAGGGAGATCGCCGAGACGCGCGTGAGGTACGGGTTCGACCGGATACACATCCTGCTCAAACGTGAAGGCTGGACGGACAATCGCAAGCGGACGTACCGCATTTACAGGGAAGAAGGGTTGAATCTGAGAAGCAAGAGACCGAGACGGAGCAAGACGGCGGCACGCCGGATGGCTCGTCCGCAACTGGCCGGTCCGCACGAATGCTGGAGCATGGATTTCGTGGCCGATCAGCTGTTTGACGGGCGGAGATTCCGGGCCTTAACTTTAGTCGATAATTTTAGTCGGGAGTGTCTGGAAATAGAGGTCGGGCAGAGCTTGAAAGGCTTTGACGTGGTCGACGTGATGGAGCGGATCAAACAGGCGAGGGGCGTTGTCCCGAAGAGGATACAGGTGGATAATGGAAGCGAATTCATCTCGAAGGTGCTCGACCGTTGGGCTTATGAGAACGGTGTCACGCTCGACTTCTCGCGGCCCGGAAAGCCAACGGATAACGCGTTTATCGAGTCGTTCAACGGCAGCTTCCGGGACGAGTGCCTGAACGTCAACTGGTTCTTGTCGCTCGAAGACGCAGTGGAAAAGATCCAGGCGTTCAAGGACGATTACAACGGCTTCAGGCCGCACAGCGCGCTGTGCGGCCTGACCCCGAACGAGGCGGTGCAAAGGCACCACGAAACCCGGACTTCTCCACTTTAGACTGGCGCGGAAAATGGGGGTAGCTCAAACACCGGAAATGTGTATTCCTAAATGGCACTAACGAAGGGAGGTTTACATAGGTCATTAAAATAACACTTTCTGATCGAAAATAAAGAGCAATTTTGCTGTTTGGTGCTTTGTGACATTTTCCAGAATATAATGTCACAAAACACCAGCGAACATGAATCATTTTGGCTCATTAATGAACCATCGCGATCAACGGTTTCAGTCCCGGAACGGTCGAGGCAGTAGGTGGTCACTGCGACGCATCATTCGGTCGACTACAGCCACCAACTGGCCCGTTTGGCGTTTACTGGGTTTCGTGACGCTCGCTCAAGTTCGCTTTAAGGTAACGTCCTTTGTCAATTTCAATTGGGTTCCTATTGCGGGATCGCTACATCGCTCGGTATCCCCTTGCTAATTTCACAAAATTGGCGAGTAGTCGATACGGTTCTCCCTAACTCGTTATTAGTGACGAGATGAGACTGACAAGAGACTATACCTACTACTCGCCATACTAGCCGATATATATTGACATTATCACATTTATTCGCCATAATTGATGTATAATGAGATTCGATGCAGACCTTACCGATCAAGCGATACTTAAAGAAATCGGAGAACGTGTTGCAATAGTTCGATTGAATCAAAACCTAACCCAAGCAAATCTTGCGGAGGAGGCCGGTCTCTCAAAGCGAACCGTTGAACGTGTAGAGGCTGGCGAATCGGTACAAACTAAAAGCCTAATTCGGCTCCTGCGCTCTTTAGGACTACAGCGACGCCTAGAAGTTCTCCTCCCAGAACCTGTTGCGAGCCCTATAGCTCAACTAAAACTCCAAGGGAAAAAGCGACGACGAGCGTCCTCGAAAGAATCACGAAGCTCGAAACGGACGGGCTGGAGTTGGGGGGATGAGTCATGACAACCTTGGCTGAGGTCAAACTGTGGGGGCGCACCATTGGAGCTGTTTCGCTTGAAGACCGCAGCAATGTGGCTGCCTTTGAGTACACACCGGAATTTGTGACTAGCGGCATTGAGGTTTCACCGATCGTGATGCCGCTTTCTGAGTCAATATACGTGTTCCCGGAACTGCCACGAGCGACCTTTCACGGCTTACCCGGTTTGCTAGCTGATTCACTACCAGATAAGTTTGGCAACGCACTCATTGACGCCTGGCTCGCAACGCAAGGCCGGTCCGCTGATAGTTTTAACGCGGTGGAGAGGCTCTGCTACACGGGTTCACGTGGTATGGGTGCCCTCGAGTTTTTCCCGAGCAAGAGACCAAGGGAGATGGCCTCTCGTAAGATCGAGATTGAAGCCTTAGTCAAACTAGCTTCCGACGTTTTGAACCAACGAAGCAGTCTTGATACTACCTTTGACGATCCTGATTCTCTCAGGGATATCCTTCGCGTAGGCACCTCCGCGGGTGGTGCCCGGGCAAAAGCGGTGATCGCGTGGAATCGAAAAACTAATGACGTGAGGTCTGGACAAGGAAGGGCCAGCGACGGATTTGAATATTGGTTATTAAAGTTCGACGGCGTCTCCGAAAATCGCGACAAAGAACGTGCCGATCCTCAGGGCTATGGAGCAATCGAGTACGCCTATTATCTAATGGCACTCGAGGCAGGAATCCAGATGAGCGAATGCCGCCTACTCGAAGAAAATGGCAGACGGCATTTCATGACAAAGCGATTCGACCGTAAGGATAACGGCGAGAAGATTCATATGCTGTCATTGAGCGGTCTAGCTCATTTTGACTTCAACAATGCCGGCGCCTATGGCTACGAGCAAGCCATGCTGATCATGCGTCAACTTAAACTCCCGACATCAGCTATTGAGGAGATGTTTCGTCGTATGACATTTAACATCGTTGCCAGGAATCAGGACGATCATGTCAAGAATATTGCTTTTCTGATGGATAAAGAGGGCAAATGGTCTCTTGCTCCCGCCTTTGATGTTGCGTACAGCTTTAATCCCGCCGGATTATGGACATCGAGTCACCAGATGACCATGAACGGTAAAAGGGATGGTTTTTCGATGAGTGATTTTAAGGCATGCTCCGAGGCGGTTTCACTTAAACGCGGTTGCGCAGATTCAATCGTTGCTGAGGTCCGAAAAGCGGTCGAAAAATGGCCGGAATTTGCGGGAGCCGCAAAAGTTACCGACTCGTGGAAAACACAGATACAAGAGAATCTGCGTTTGGAGTTGTCGTCAATTTGAAAATTATTACTGTCGAACGAGAAAGAAAGAGCCTTGGGAATATTTCTTTTGCTGCGCGAAATATGTAATGTGACGATGAACAAAAATGTGAAGCCGACGCTTTGGTTTGGGCGAAAACTATGGAGTTCATTCGCTTTTTTTCGCGGTCTACGGCAGAGGATTTATATTTTTGATTTCCGATCGGCTGGCCGACTTGTAATCATCGAAAACGGGATTCGATAGGTCTGTCGGCACCTTGCTTTTTGGCGGTTTGGTCAAAGCTCAGGAAGATTCGCAAATAACCGGAGACACTGAGTAGCGGGCGAGGTAAAGATTGGTGTAGCCAAGGGTTTTTCACCTCTCAGCGAGAACGATATTCTTGACCAATGACAAACATCTACGATCTCATTGTAATTGGCGGCGGCTCCGCTGGGCTCGTTGCCGCGGGCGGTTCCGCGATTCTGGGCGCCCGTGTTGCCCTGATTGAAAAGAACCTGCTTGGCGGCGATTGCTTGTATACGGGATGCGTACCCTCGAAGACGCTGATTAGCTCGGCCAAGTTCGCTCATCATGCAAGACACGCCGGAAAGTATGGATTTGAAACGGTCGAACAGGCTTTTATAAATAATTCGTTCGCTTCGATAACCGGCCGTGTTCAGGGTGTCATCAAGATAATTGAACACCACGATGCTCCTGAGGTTTTTGAAGAGATGGGAGTTGAGGTAGTTTTCGGCACGCCGAAGTTCTTGAACGCGAATGAGGTTGAAGTTGTCCTGAAAGCAGACGGCGAAAAACGCATTATGCGGGCAAAGCGTTTTTGTATATCGACCGGCTCGCATCCTTTCGTACCGGAGCTAGCCGGGCTAAGCGAGACCGGTTTCATTACGAACGAGAACGTCTTTCACCTGACCGAATTGCCAAAACGCCTCATCGTTCTCGGCGGCGGTGCGATCGGCGTGGAAATGGGACAGTCATTCGCAAGATTCGGTTCGATAGTAACTATGGTCGAGATGGGCGACCGGATACTATCAAATGAAGATGCTGAGGTTTCCGAATTAATGCGGACGATTCTAATAAAAGAGGGCGTCGATATCCTTACGAATCAAAAACCGATCAATGTCCATAAACGTGATGACGGAGCCAAAATACTGACTGTTGAATTCAACGGCAACTACAAAGAGATCGAGGCGGATGAGATCATGGTATCTGTCGGCCGTCGGCCTAATCTTGAGGGGCTTGGACTAGAAAAGGCTGGTGTCGAGTCCGAATCGCATCGCATCAAAACGAACGAATATCTACAAACTTCTAAAACGCATATCTACGCGGCCGGCGACGTGACTTCCCATTTTCAATTCACGCACATGGCCGATTACGAAGCTCAGATAGTAATTCAAAATGCCTTTGTGCCGTGGCCATTCAAGAAGAAAACGGACTTTCGTGTCGTACCTTGGGCCACTTTTACGGATCCTGAGATCGGTCGCGTAGGAATTACGGAGGCCGAAGCCGTGAAAACACATGGTACAGACAACGTCAAAGTCTACAAGGTCACTTTCGAGGATAATGACCGGGCCCAGGCGGAAAGTTCAACAGACGGTTTCGCTAAGATTGTCACTCACAAAAAAGTCATTATCGGTGCAACGCTCGTTGGCTCGAATGCCGGCGAGCTGATTCATGAATTTGTTTGGGCAATGAAACAGCGGATGAAGATCGGTGATTTGAATAAGATTATCCGCGTCTATCCGACGCTGGCAAAAATAACACAGGCAGTTGGTACGGAAGCCACGCTCGAAGATCTGCGGTCGCCCTTTGTGCAAAAGTGGTTCAAGCGATATTTGAAGCTGTGGCGATAGAACCGACGATAATAATAATGGCTAAGGTCCCCGAGCCGGGCGTTGTAAAGACTCGGTTGCGGCCGTTCCTTACAGACGATCAGTGTGCCGAACTCTCAGTTTGTTTTCTCAAGGATGCGGTCGCAAAAGCGTTACGTGTGACAAAAAGGGTCATCGTAGCGTATTCGGCAGTAGGCGATGGGGCGGAAATATTTGACCTCCTGCCGGAATCGATAATGTGCCTTAAACAGACCGGTAAGGACCTAGGCGAAAGGATCGCCGCGGCGATCGACTTTGCCGAATCAGAGTGCTGCGGCCCGATAGTAGTTATCGGAACTGACAGCCCTACGTTGCCCGATGAGGTATTGGTGACATCGTTTGAGCGACTACAGGAATCGTCCACCGAGATCGTTCTTGGCGGAACCGAGGACGGCGGTTACTACCTAGTTGGTTTGAAGTCGCGAAAACCAGCAATCTTTCAGGAAATACCCTGGAGTTCGGACGGCGTCTATTCAGCAACTCTCCATCAAGCAGAAAAGATTGGCATGACGGAGATCGTGGAGTTAACAAAATTGTACGATGTCGACACGCCGACTGATCTTTGGCGTTTGTTTACCGAGCTGAATGGCGACATCAGATCACGAGCCATATCACCTGCCACATCCCGCTGGGTAGATGCTAATCGAAATTTATTCGATCAACCTTCCCATCGGCATCACGACGTATCGGGCGATATCCTGGAGACAGCCGGAATGGACTGATCCCGATCCAGTAGAGACCTTGATATAGAACCCATCTAACAAAGACCGAGATAAACGGGCGGCCTTCAAACCTTCTTGATGATGTAACGATCGTTGACTTTACTCGCACCAGTTTTCCTTGTCGTTTTAGCCTCCCGACGAATTCCAGATCTTCAAATAAGGGAAGCGGCTTGAACCCACCCGCTTGATGATATGCGTCGCGTCGAACGAAAATGCCTGAGTCTCCATAAAGAAGGCCCAGGTACCGAATTTTGTCATAGAATCGTGTCATGAAGGCAGCCGCAAGACTGTCTCCATCAAATCTCAGTAAAAAGTTTCCGCCTGCGACTCCGTCGTCCGAAAGGGCTTCATGGATCTGACCGATAGCATCTTTCGGCGGTATCGAATCAGCGTGAAGAAACCACAGGACACTACCGGTTGCCGCCAAGGCACCGGCGTGAAGCTGGCCACCACGTCCTCGTTCGGCGGTCACAACGGTTACACCGAGCTGTCTTGAGATGTCACGGGTTTGGTCAGTGCTGCTGCCGTCCACTACAATGATTTCGGCAACTCCTTCAATCCGGCTAACCGTTGCGAGTGTACGCCCGATCTCGGTTTCCTCATCCAAGGTCGGAATGATGATCGATACATCAACGCTCATTTGGTGGCCGCAGTTCCGAGCAGGATCGCTGGTTGAGAAATGGCATTTTCAGGAGCGGAATCACTCCCAAATCCACTAGTCGTCTATACGCTGGAACGCCGATCTTGACTCTATCATGTTCGCTGATGTCGCGAAAAGTCCCGTGCAACCGGTCCCATAATGAGAGGCCGCTCGACCAGTTCGAATCGGTTTCTGCCTGCACGACCGAGTGATGAATTCCATGTAGGCGGGGCGTGACGAGAAACTTACTCAAAACACGTTCGACGCGTTCTGGCAATTGGATATTGGAATGGTGAAAAACGACTAAGGGAAGAAGTGCCATCTGCCAGACTCGTAACGATGCGGGCGAAACACCGATGACAATGATTTGAGCGGCTCTCCACAATGCCGAGATCGCGATCACGCCACAATGAAATCGAAGCCCGGTCGGTGCATCGAGTTCCTCATCGATGTGATGAACAACGTGAAATCGCCACAAGAATTTCGACCGATGCGTGAGAACGTGCCAAAGGTATAATGTGTAATCAAGAAGAACAACCGAGACGGCCATATCAAACCATCTTGGAAACCGGAATATTTTCAGAAGACCGGTCTTCTTCCGTTCAACCAGCGAAGCAGCGCGTTCGGCAATCGGCTTCTCGATGAGACAGACAACCAATGCCGCCGTCGATGCGATCGCAAGATTACGTCCCGTGCGAACGGCCTTAGACTTA
>JBQTJB010000293.1:0-5072 GCA_052387555.1 Blastocatellia bacterium
TGTCCGTGATCGTCTTGTCCTTCTGAGCCGCCCCGGATGATGAATTCGACGACGATTTCGATTCGGAGAACGGATTGATCGAGCCGCACCCGAGCGCAAATGCCGCAAGGATCGCTATCGAGAAAAGGAAAGTTAATTTGTTTTTCATTTTTTTGTCACCTATAACAAATTTACTAAACAAAGACGGCGTCAGTTTACGCCTTTTGCAGCTTTGCAAATTTTTCGATTACCTTTTTCTGTCCAAAACCCGGGAAGCTGATCGTCAATTTAATGTTGTCGCCGCTTCCCTCTCGCCGGAGCACCAGGCCTTTTCCGTATTTATCATGCCGCACATGCGAACCTGGAACGAAGCCATTTGCGATTTGCGATTTGCGATTTGGGATATCAGAAGAAGGCACACTCTCTACCGGTCGTGTTTCCGCCTGAGGGATCGGCACCTCCTGTATGACTCTCTTCTCCGCGTCTTTGTGACTTTGCGGTCCAGCATTCCGCTTGTTAAAAAATTCAGTGATCGCCTCGGAACTGTTGTACGTTTTTCCGGTGTACAAGTTCCTGGGTTTTTCCTGTCTGATCTCCCCGCGCAAAGCGGCGGCGGCGTATTTATTCGATTGGGTTGTGGAGCTCCGGGCATATGAAAGCCACGACGAGCCGTAAGAAAGATCTTCTATCAGCTCCAGCGGCATTTCGTTGAGAAACTGCGACGGCTCGTCGGCTATCTCTTCGCCGAAAACACGCCTCCGCATAGAATGAGTAACGTAGAGCAGCTTTTCCGCACGCGTTATGGCAACGTATGCGAGTCGGCGTTCCTCTTCCAGTTCTTTCGGATCGTTAATGCTTCGCGAATGCGGAAAAATTCCATCTTCGAGGCCGACGAGGAACACTATCGGAAATTCCAAACCTTTAGCCGAATGCACGGTCATCAATGTAACACTTGCATCGCGGTCGAATTTGTCTGTGTCCGAGGTCAAAGCGGCGTGATCGATAAAATCGCGCAAAAGAAGCTCCCCTGCTGCCTGAGGAGGGGTGGCCGCTGCTTCCGCGGACGGGGTGGTGGGAGGCCTGTCGTAGTCGACAGCGGCGTTGACCAGCTCCTCCAGATTTTCGAGACGCGCCTCGGCCTCGTCGGTATTTTCCGAACGCAACATCAGCGAGTATCCGCTGTCGTCGATGGCGGCGATAACTACATCCGATACACGCTTTTCGGTTTCGGCTGCGTCCTTTGCTTTTGTCTGAAGGTTTTCTATCACGCGGCGAAACGCCCGCATCGCATCCCTGGCCCGCGTCGTCAGGCTAGTCCGCCCGTCATAGTCTTTTTCTGTGATCACGCACAGAGTTTCCCATAGCGATAACCCGAGATCTTTTGCCTGAGCCTGCAATTCATCAAGCGATGTTCTTCCGAGGCTGCGAGCCGGCGTGTTTATCACCCGAAGCAGAGCAATGTCGTCCTGCGGGTTCAGCACCAATTTCAGGTACGCGATAATGTCCTTTACCTCGGCACGCTCGTAAAACGAAAAACCGCCGACGATGTTGTAGTCGATCCGCAAACGCCGAAGCGATTCCTCGAATACGCGTGATTGGGCGTTGGTTCGGTACAACACGGCGATCTTTTCATTGGCGTTCCTTCGCCGATGTTCCTCGATCTTTGCGGCGACAAAACGTCCCTCGCCGTCCGCGTCCGAGGCCTGGAAATAAAAGATTCGCTCGCCGCCCGGATTTGATGTCCAAAGCTTCTTTTTCTTTTGATTTATGTTGTTGTCGATTATTGCGTGAGCGGTATCGAGTATGGTCTGTGTCGAACGGTAATTTTGTTCAAGCAAAATTACCTTTGCATTCGGAAAGTGCTGCTCAAAATCGAGTATGTTGCGAATGTCGGCCTGACGAAAGCCGTAGATGCTCTGCGCATCGTCGCCTACGACGCAGATGTTCTGCTGCTTCTCGGTTAGATACTTCATCATTGCAAGCTGCAGCGGATTTGTGTCCTGATATTCGTCGACAAGAATGTATTTATACCGATCGTTATACTTATCGCGGGTCTCGTCGGACTTTATCAAGAGCCTTACGGTCTTTATCAGGAGGTCGTCAAAATCCAGGGCGTTGGCGAGCTTCAGACGTTCCTCGTACATTCTGAATACCTTCGCGGTCGCCGCGCGCTTTTCATCCGTATGTTCGACACGCGATGTGAAAAGCTCGACATCCTCGCCGCGGTTCTTCGCCGAGCTTATAGCGGCGCGAACCACGCGCGGAACGATCTGCTTTTCGTCAAAACCGAGATCCTTTATGCACGCCTTTATTACCTTTTGCGTATCGTCGGTGTCGTAGATCGTAAAGGATCGTTTGTAACCATCTTCCAGCTTCTCGATATCTTGTCTTAGAATGCGAACGCAGAGGCTGTGAAAGGTGGAAAGAAGCGGAAATGAATTCAGTTTCTCGCCTTGTAGCAGTTCCCCGACGCGATGACGCATCTCGCCCGCAGCCTTGTTGGTAAACGTGACCGCAAGAATATTGTGAGGCGGCACGTGCTTTTCAGCGATCAGATATGCGATCCTGACCGTAATTACACGCGTCTTCCCCGAACCGGCCCCGGCCAGAACCAACAGCGGCCCTTCGGTCGTTTCGACGGCCTCGACCTGTTGGGGATTTAATGAGGATAAAATTTCCATGTTTGATTTGCCGGATTTGGGCTATTTAACAAGAGCCTGAATCTCTTTAAAATTCGGGTGCTTTGAATCCCGCATCAATTCGAACAAAGCCATTTCAACCGATGACGGGATTACACTGCTCGCGAACATCTTGCTAAGCCCCGCCTGTTTATCGTAATCGAAACGCGACCCGACGCAATCCGTCATTAAGTGAACTTCGAAACCTTCTTCAAGCAGATCGTGGGCGGTTTGGCTTACGCAAACGTGGGTCTCGACGCCACAAAGCACGATTTGCCGCGTGCCTAAACTTTTTATCCGCTCGACAAATAATGGCGATTGCCGCGCGCTGAATTCAGACTTTTCGATAGCCTCGAAATCGTCCGACAAACTATAAATTATCTCTTCTGCGGTTCTGCCTAGGCCTTTCGGATATTGCTCCGTGACAATGATCGGAATATTCAGGATCCGAAAACCGCGAACGGCTGTCGCTATTCTCAAAGCAATCAGTGCGAAATCGCCGATGGCTCCGCGAAAAGCTTCCTGCGCGTCAATTACAATTAGCGCAGAATTTCGCGGATCAAGCAATTTCGAATTTGGCGTCACTTAATTTCTGCTTCTTTAGCTTCTTTTGACTTGTCCGAACTTTGCCGTTTTTCGCGCATTTCCTTTTTGTATTGCTTTACAAAGAAAAAAACCGCCGCAAAGCTGATAATTAGAATCAGCACCATCATCGCGGCAATGAAGTAAATTTCGGCGTCAGCGGAACCGGGCATGGATTTAGTCTAGAGTCGCGAGTGATGAGTTGCAAGCTTAAGATTGGTCTTGAGTCAAAGTCGCAAGTCTTGAGTCGGATGTTTCGTATAACTATCCGGCTTAAGACTCTCTACTCAAGACTTATCAGCTTGGGGCTTGATTGGCCGGAAATGCCAGAAGCGGCTCGGCACCGGTTGACAGCAATTTTGCCCTGTATATTTCTGGAATAAGCCGTACCTTGCGGCCGGAGTCCGTCACCACGTGCAAAGTTTCGCCTTCGGCAATGAGCGTATCGTCAGCGGGCCGAATTACCTCGTAAACGAAGCGGATAGAGCGGCTGCGTACATCGGCAGCCTGAGATCTGATAATGAGAATATCTTCGTAATACGCAGGTGATTTGTAGCGGACGTAAGATTCGGCAACGATCATCAATGCATCGTCGTCTTCCATTTCCTTGTAGGAAAAACCGCGTGCACGGCAGAAGTCGCTTCGACCGGCTTCGAACCAAATGAGGTAGTTCGAATGATGAACTATCCCCATCTTGTCGGTCTCGGCGTAACGGACGCGGATCTCGGTTTCGTGCCAACCTTCCATATCAACGGAAAATGGATAATGGACAACGGATAATGAAATCGGAACGTACGTAATTTTCAATTATCAGTTATCGATTATCATTTGAAGAATGGCTGGGAGACAGGGATTCGAACCCCGATAGGCAGATCCAGAGACTGCAGTCCTACCATTAGACGATCTCCCAACGTAACGACTAATTTACGGTTCGCGGCGTTAGGTTGTCAAATCCGTGAAACAATTGAAAAACTTGCAGAGCCGCAGAAATCAATGCAAAATAAAAGGTTATGTCTACGGACAAAGAGATTCTCAATAACCGCCAGGCTTATCACGAGTATGCTATCTCAGATAAGTACGAGGCGGGTGCAGTGCTGCTCGGGACCGAGGTAAAGAGCATTATGGCGGGCCGCATTCAGCTTAAGGATTCGTATGTGACGATAAAAGAAGGCGAGCTTTGGCTGTTTAACTCACATATTTCGCCTTACTCTCATGGGAACAAGCAAAATCACGAGCCATTGCGGACCCGAAAGCTGCTTTTGCATCGAAAAGAGATCGAAAAACTGGAGCGTGAAACGACGCAAAAAGGCATGACGCTGGTAATTACGTCTATCTATTGGAAGAACGGGCGGATAAAGTTCGAGATCGGCGTGGCAAAAGGCAAAAAATTGTATGATAAACGCGAAACTGAAATGCGTAAAACAATCGATAAAGAGACGCGTCAGCAGTTGAAAGAAAAGTTGAGATAAGTTATAGATATTATTCGCTTTTTATGCAGGTATAACAGACTCTTATCCTTGAGGTAATTAATGGAATCGTTAGGTATATCGGAAAACTTTATTGAAGCGAACGCCGACGCATTGGCAGTCGTTGTCTTCAAAAACGAGAAAGCGGCATCCGGCGTTCTTAAGGAACTGGATAAACTAACCGGCGGACATATTGCTGCCGCGATCAAATCGGAAGAGTTCAAAGGAGAAACCGGCGAGACCGTATTGTTTCGTTTGACGCCTAAGGGCAAAATGAAGGCCGGCAGACTGTTGCTTGTCGGCGTGGGCGATAAGGCCGATTACAAGGGCCATTCCGTCGAAGCTGCCTCGGGAACTGCAACGCGCC
>JBQTJB010000294.1:0-3401 GCA_052387555.1 Blastocatellia bacterium
GACGTATAGGCATTCGAAAGCTCAGGGTTCAGTTGCAAAGCGCGATTTACGGCCTGTCGAGCGGTAGGAATGGTTTCGGCGGCGGGACGAAGTCCAAAGTTGAACAGGATCAAATTCGCGTCTGCGATACCGGCGTGAGCCTCCGCAAAATTAGGATCGAGCGCGGCGGCTTGTTGAAAAAGCTCGATACTGCGGTTCAGTCCGTTCGGTGTATTTTGGCTTTGGTAAAAGCGTCCCCGAAGATATTTCTCGTAGGCTTCTGCACTTTCGGTGCCGCGATGAAGCATCCGATCGCTGTCTGATTTGGAAAGTTCGAAATCAAGTGTCTTTGCGATATTCGCTGAGAGTGCATCCTGCAAAGCGAAAATTCCAGCCGAGGGTTGTTCGAATCCTTCTGCCCATATCTGTTCGCCAGTTGCGGTCCTGAGAAGCCTGGCGTTCACTCGGAGTCTGCCGTCGGCCTGTTGAATCGTGCCTTCAAGAACGGCGTCAACGTTCAGTCGTCGTCCCGTCTCTACGGGATCAGCATTATTACCAAATGACGCAACAGCATTTGTCGGCCGGACAATGAAACGACGAGTACTTGCAAGTTTGGTGATCAGCGCATCGGTCAAGCCAAGGCCGAGAGCCTTGTTGTCTTCGTCTCCATTCAAAGATCTCAGCGGCAGAACGGCAAGAGTATTTATTTGTGACGAATCAGGCCGCATTCGTTCATTCCAAAACCAGACTGACGCTACGCCAACAAGTCCAAGGACTGCGATCAAGAGGACAATACGCGGAAAAGTAAAGTTCGCTCCCCTGGCTGGAGGCAACGCAAGCTGTGCTGGCGCGGGCTCGTTCTCGACCGAAAATGTGACACGCTTGACGGTCAGTTTCTCAAGAATAACCTGGTCTTCCAGTTCGACGATTGTCCGACGCAGATCTGCCGTAAAACGATACCCGTGCTTCGGCAGCGTCTCAATGAACCGCTCGTGGTCGGTATTGAATATCTTTCTGAGCTGTGAGATCTGCCTGGCGAGATTGCTTTCTTCGACAAATGAGTTTTGCCAAAGGGCGGTCATCATTTCCTCTTTTGTCAGAAGGTGGCCATTGTGCTCGACAAGAAGGAGAAGTGTGTCAAATTCCTTTGCACGAAGGTGGACTGGAACCCCGTCAGCAAGCAGAGTACGTTCCTTCGGATCAAGAACAAACTTCCCGAACTCATAAACAACATATTTGTTTCCAACAACTTCCACCGCGGTAAAAAAATCTCAAGAAAATCTTAGACAAATCGCAAGACTCTTTTCGCCCTTCATCGCTAGATTTGTCCAAACGCAAAAGCTTTCAAGTGCGGATGATTGATTCTAGCGCGAAAACCGAAGCGGGAACAACAAGATTCTGATGAGGCAGAAAGCCCAGATCATATTTGAAATAGAAGAGACCGTTGTCCTGAAACGAGGCCGTGAGAGTGTGACGGATCTCTGCCCGCAATGCCGGATATACGTGGAGATGATTGCTCCCGATGTGCTGGCTATGCTTTCCGGTTCGAGAGAACGCGAGATCTTTCGCTTGATCGAGGCCGGATGGATTCATTTTATCGAAAGGGATCGTGTTTTGGCATGTCCGAGCTGTTATCAAGAATCTTTGGAGAGACATCGACGAATCGCGACGGAATCATTGCCGTAAGATCGCGGAAGTGTACAAGGAGTAGTCAAAATGAAACGCACAATCTTATTTATCGTGGTCATTCTCATCGTGGGAACCGTAGTTTCGGCGCAGGCGCAGACGATCCTATTTACCTATCAGGGCAAATTGTCCGACACGGGAACGCCAACGACGAATTATGATTTCGAGTTTCGGCTTTACGATGCCCCAACCGGCGGCACGCTGCTCGGAACGCGGCAGCAGCAGAACGTGCCGGTTTTGAACGGAGTGTTTTCGGTCAAGATCGACTTTGGCCCGAACTTCAACACGGGCGCGACGCGCTACCTGGAGATTGCCGTCAGGAACGCGGGCGGCGCTTCATTTCAGACCTTGACACCGCGGGAGCAGATAACGTCCGCGCCGTTCAACATTCGTAGTTTGTCGGCAGCAAATGCGGATCAACTCGGCGGCATTGGGGCGAGTGGTTTTATTCAAAACATGATCACGCCTCAATCCGCCAACTTTAATATTCTCGGCAGCGGTCTTCTTAGCGGAACCCTCGGTATCGGCGTTGACACTTTCGTCGAAACGCCCATACGGTTGGACGTGAAAGGAAGGTCGAGATTCCGACAGTACAGCGATGATACCGGTGGTATCAATTCCGCCGGTATCTGGCTTTATCAAAACGGGGCAGTGGCGGACCGAGCCTTCGTTGGCATGCAGGATGACAATAACGTCGGGTTCTACGGCAACAACGGTGGCGGCTGGGGCATTTCAATGAATACTCAAACGGGCAATGTCGGTATCGGCACGAACAGTCCCGCCGGAAAATTTCATATTAACGTGCCGGGTTCAAGCAATCCTATCAGCGCTCTGACGCTCGATGTTGGCACTTTTGGGACGGGCACTAATGCCGTCAACAGCTATTATTTTAGGGCCCGAGACGTTGGGTCGGGCGGCGCGCCCGCCTTTTTGATACGCGGTGACGGCCACGTCGGCATCGGTACTTCAACCCCGGCTAGCGCGCTCGAAGTTAATGGCTACACCAAATTAGGAAGCGATGCACCTGCGATAAGAGTGAAGAAGGTGACCGCAACAACTGCCGCGAACGAGGGAGGCATAGCCACGATCTTCCATGGACTGGACAGTTCAAAAATCCTTTCGGTCTCGGTAATGGTTAATTATATCCCTAATCATTGGCTTGGCCCGGACAACACTAGCCTACACGGTTTCCGCTTTAGTTGGGTTGAAGGTGGCGGTGCAGTTTCAGTCACAAATGTCTTCGGTTCTTCTGCGAACATTCTTTCAAAACCGATCAAGATCCTCATCACTTATGAACAATAGAAATTGTGTTTGGCGAAAGGCTGAATTTTTTGCACCAGATGGCGGCAGGCCGGCGAAGCTACCGCGATAAGAGGTAAGAAAGATGAAAACGTTAATAAACTTAATCATTCTACTAGTCATATTTGCGTTTACCGTCAGCGCCGATGCGCAGACGACGGAATTTACCTTCCAGGGAAACCTCAAAGTTGGTCCGTCTCCGACCCTCGAAGCGGCGGCCGTCAATTACGATTTTGAATTTCGTTTGTGTTCTACGGAAACCACGGCTTGTACCGGTCCAGTACTGATTGGCACCGACACACATATGAACGTGCCGGTCACCGACGGTGTTTTCACAGTCAAGCTCAATTTCACCGCGACAAATGCGTTTGACGGCAGCCCGCGATGGCTTGAGATCTCAGTCAGACCGACAGGCGGCGGAGGTTATACATTGCTTA
>JBQTJB010000295.1:0-9370 GCA_052387555.1 Blastocatellia bacterium
GCGGACCGTTGTGAGACATATGCCGGCGTCGGCTATGATGCTGCGGCCGGGTTCGAGAAGGAGGGTTAGTCCGTCGAGCAAATGGCCTGAATTAGAGTCTGCGGATATTTTCCTTATTTTATTCCATGCTTTGCGTATTGCATCCGACGGCTCGAAATCGGCGGAGAACATATCCCGTTGTTCGGTTGGAAATGACGATTCATGCGAACCGTCACGGAGATAATTTACCGGAAAACCGCCGCCTAAGTTTATGTGGTTTAGCTTAATTCCGGTTTCGTTGTAGATTCGCGACATGCTTTCGAAAAGCATTTTGAAGGCTTCGGCGTATGCGTCGGCATCCGGGTTCTGCGAGCCGATGTGCAGATGAATGCCGCAAAGGTCAAGGTGCGGAGAATCTTTGTAAACTCGAAACGCTTCGAACGCCTCGTCCGGCATCATGCCGAATTTCGACGTGAGCAGAGCGGTCTGCAATCCCGAATGCGTTCCGGTTTCGATCTCGGGCACAAGTCGAAGACTGACATTCGCGCGTTTGTCCAGCCGCTTCGCAGTTTCTTCTATCAATGAAAGCTCGTAAAGCGAATCGACCTGGATGGCGTAGATGTCATTCTCGATCGCCATTTCGATTTCCCAAATTTCTTTACTTGTTCCGTTGAAAATTATCTGCTCGCCCGTGAATCCGACCCGCAACGCCTTCCACAGTTCGCCGCCGGAATTCACCTCAATGTCGCAATCGGCATCTTTTATGGCTTTGAGAATGCCGAGCGTGGACATTGCCTTTGCCGCGTAGCATAGCTTGAGCGGGCAATCGATAACGGCCGCGCTTTTTCGCAGGCGTTCAATGTTGTGACGGATGCGCGATTCGCTGTAGATAAAAAGCGGCGTTCCGTGCTTGCGCGCAAGATCGACCGCATCGACTCCATCCACGAGCAGCCGGCCCTTTTTCGTTTCGAGGAAATTTTCGATCTCCCAGGATTGAGTCATATTCTTCGGATTGGAGCTCAAGCGTCCCGTTTGCACGGCCGTGTAAGAGGTCAAATTGACATGACCCAAACGCTTTTTCGCTTTTCACGCTCATGCAAGCGGGACGCTTGCGCTCCAGTCATTTCTTCAATAGCTGTATTCCTGTACCTCTCGGATGCAAACCCGGCAGCGTAATCGGCAAGCGTCCGGTAATGTCCTGCAATCCAAGAATCGATCTTGCGGAAGCACGCTGTAGACTCGGCATGTCGCCGTAGGCAACGATATACGTTTTCAACTCAGGAAACGAGCTTAATATATACGGGTTGCCAAAGCTGATGCCGATAACTTTTTTGTTTGCGGCAAGCGCTTCGCGCAAGATAGAGGCACCGTTGTCGGGAATGCCTACGCTGTTTCTTGCACCGGATCGAACGCGGCCGTAAAGCCCGACGACCACGACATCTGCATCACTCATTGCTTTTCGGGCGGCATCGACCTGCTGTTGCAGTGAATTCTCCTGCAAGTAAGCTTGCGTAAAACTTACCCCGTTTGATCGGAGCATTCCGGCGAATGGGTTCATCACCGCACCACCGTCGAAACCGTTCGAGATGCCGAGCACCGCGATCTTTTTCGAGCGATCAATCGGCAGATCACCTTTGCCCAGACGGACAAGGGTGAGCGCGCCGTTCGCGATTTCGTCGGTGAGTTGGGTGACATCAGGGCTCGATACGATCCGGTCGATCTGGTCGATAGGCGTCAATCGATTTTTGAAAAGGCCGAGTTCGTGTTTCCACGCCAATTGCCGAGTTACGGATTCGTCGAGGCGTTCAATCGGAATGCGTCCCGAAGCAACAGCGGCTTTCAATCCACGAAGCATTGCATCGACATCGGCGGGCTTTTCCAGGATGTCGGTGCCAGCGAGGAATGCCCGCACCCCGGCTTCTTCCTGCGTGAAATAAAGCGTCAGGCCGCTCATCGACATCGCGTCGGACACGATCAGGCCTTTGAACCCCATTTCCTTACGAAGCAAATCAGTTTGAATTTTCGAGGAGAGTGTTGCGGGAATGGTTGCTTTTTGATTGACGATCTCGGCACCGGCTTCGGCGTCGCCACCGCGATATTCTTTCAGTGGTTTTATCTCCTCGCCGTCGATCTGTGGAAGGGCGATGTGGGCGATCATTATCGAACCTATGCCGGAATCTATGGCTTTGCGGAACGGCATAAGTTCGAGCGAATTCAAACGCTCGCGGGCAAGTTCGATGATCGGCAGGCCGCGGTGGGAATCTACATTCGTGTCGCCATGGCCCGGGAAATGTTTCGCAGTGGCGATGACCCGCTGGCTTTGAATACCCTCGGCAAAAGCGACGCCGAACTGTGCAACGTCTTCAGGATTTTCGCCAAAACTGCGGACGTTGATGACTGGATTTGCAGCGTTGTTGTTTACATCCAGCACCGGAGCATAAACGTGTTGGATACCAATTGCACGAGCTTCGCGGCCGGTCACGACGCCCATTCGGCGTGCGAAATCGGTATTGCCGGTCGCAGTCACGGCCATAGCCCACGGGAAATTAGTCGCGTCCTCGAAACGCATTCCGATACCCGTTTCTGCGTCAAGCGACATAAGCAGCGGCGTCGTTGCCGCTTCCTGCATTCGGTTTGCAATTATCGTCGTCTCATAGATCGGCGCTCCGAAAAAAATGATCCCGCCTATCTTGTTCTCGACAACATGCCGTTTCAAATCTTTGAAAAACTCGCTCTCTTGGTTGACAAATCTTGCATTTATGCCGACGTGGACAAGTTGGCCGACCTTTTCATTGACCGACATTTTCCTGACCTGCTTCGCCGCAAGATCCCACGATTTTTTTGATGGCTCGAACTTTGGCGACGCAGAGACGCGGAGACGCGGAGACGCGGAGGTCAGAACCGGGAGCGGTAGCGACTGGGTTCTTCCTGTGTTGCGAAGAGAGAACCACCCCGTCATCGGAAGCCGCTGCCACCCCTCCTTCGTAAGGAAGGGAGCTTGGCGCGGTGAGACAGCCAACAGCGGATATGCAAACATCGAAGCCGAGAGAAATAGACTAAGTAGAAATTTCATTATTATTACTTTTGTAAACAAACGTTGCGATAAACGTGACTGCGACCGTTATCGAACTGCCGATCAGTGCAAACCACGGCCATGCGATCACGGGACCGGGAACTATTTTGTTTGATGCAAGCAAAACATAGGTCATTACCAAAATACTAACGGCCATTCCGGCGAGGGCATGACTTTCTTTTGCTTTCTTGAGAAATGCACCGACGAGAAACACGCCGAGAATCGGGCCGTTTATCAGCGACGCGACCGCGAGAGCCATACTAAGAGCTGAGCTGCCGGCGTTCCTTAACACGATGGCGATAGCGATCTGAACAATGCCGATGACAACAGTAAAAATGCCCGCAATCCGCATTAGATTTTTATCGGATCTGTCCTTCGCAAATTGTTTATAGATGTCGTTGACAGCTGTTGCGGCGATCGAATTGAGCGACGATGACAATGCGGCCGCAAATATTGCGGCAACGACCAGTCCGGACAATCCCGTCGGCATATGCTGCGTTATAAAGCTTGGGAATACTTTGTCACCGCCCGTGAACGGATAGTTTGCGCTTGCAGATTGTGCAAAGGCCGGTTCCGCGAAGCAACGAGCCGCAAGGTCTGGGTTCAATTTTGCACAAGCCTCGGCGAAATTCAGATACAGTGGATCGCCATACGGAGCAAAGAATGCAAAGAGCAGAACGCCGATGAAAAGAAATCCGATGAACTGGCCGAGTACGACCGCACCCGAGGTCATTAACGCAGTGATCGCCGCACTCTGCTTATTCGTGCAAAGATATCGCTGAACCAGGAATTGGTCGGTGCCGTGCGTGGACATTGTCAAGAAACAGCCGCCTATGACGCCGCCCCACAAGGTATAGGTCTTAGCAAAATCTAGATTGAGATCGAAGAGAGAAAATTTGCCGTATTGCCGGCCGATCTCGATCGCACCGCTGATGCCGCCGTCGATACTGCTGATCAGAACGACCGCCGCTGCGATCGCGCCGCCAACGTAAATGACGAGCTGGACAACCTCGATCCATATGACGGCTTCCATTCCACCGTAGAATGTGAAGACGATCATCACGATACCAAGAATTAGTATCGAACCAACGATGACAAATGCCGGATCGGTATTCGGATTGAACGCAGTGTAAACCGCAGCGAGTACGATCGCTGTTAGCAGCAACCGGATGCCGTCGGCGATGTTTCGCATTATTACGAACAGGCCCGATGCGAGCATCTTTACTTTGCCGCCAAAGCGATCACCCAGTAACTGATAGACGGTCTGCAATTCGCCCTTGAAGTAGAGCGGAATGAAGACAAGCGAAATGACGACACGGCCGAGCAAGTAGCCAAAGACAAGCTGCAAGAATTCGAAATTGCCGCCGCGTGCGAACGCAATTCCCGGCACCGAAATGAACGTGATCGTGCTTGTCTCGGTCGCGACGATCGACATTGCGATCGCCCACCACGGCACGTTGCGGTCGCCGACGAAATAATCCTCGGTCGTCTCTTGCTTGCCCGCGTACCATATACCGAACGCCGTAATGCCGATCAGATAGCCGAAGATGATTATGAGGTCGAGTGTTTGCATCTATTGATTTCGTTGTCTGGCGTCTTTCAAGGTTTGAACTTCAATCGGACCGCTCGTGGGAGAAATCAGGACGTCGTAAAAATCGTCGCCGTCCAGGCCATTCTCTCTTATCGAATCAAGGTTTCCATAGCCAATCCGGATATCGTAAAAACCGGCCGGAACTTCAATTCTCAACGCGTCGGGGAAGTAATCTGTGCAACCCGCGATGACAATTCGTTCTGTCCAGATCTCGAGACCGCAACGATTCACCAAGTCGTATTTGTCGAAATCAATATCTAAGTCGGCTTTCGTCACAGTAATTCGAACAGGAACGTCCATATTGCGGACGGTTCCGATACCTACAACAAATTGGTCGGCAGCTAACAACCGGTCTACTGCTTCTTTTGTCCAAGCATCCTCAAGGTTTCCTTTCGAGATATCATCATCTTGCAGATAGAATTGAAAATAATCGGCAAATAATTCAGTCTCCACGACTTGCTCTTTAAGTTCAACCGTCATGTTTAGTTTTCGTTGATTTTTGAGACGGCCGCCTCAACGACAAAACTTGCGGAGTCGAGTGTTAGTTCGGCTTGTTCTCGGGTTGAATTCGTTTTGCTCATAACAAGGGCCACGCGTAAATCGTCGCCAGCCTTTTTCATCAGCTTTTCTGCTGGTGCTTCGTTCAAACCGGTTTCCGCCATCAAGATGCGTATGCTTCTCTCCTTCAGTTTCTCATTGGCCGATTTCATATTCGTCATGCGGTTACCGGTCACATAGCCAAGGCGGATCATTGCGACTGTGGAGATCATGTTCAGGACAAGCTTTTGAGCGGTGCCGGCTTTCATTCTGGTCGATCCGGTTATTGCTTCGGGACCGACTACAGGGACGATAGCAATGTCGACAGCTTTTGTGACCGCAGAATCGGGATTGCAGACGATGCAAGCCGTAAAGCAGCCGATTGACCTTGCGTACTCGACCGCGCCGATCGTGTATGGCGTCCGTCCAGAAGCGGCAATGCCGACCACAGCGTCTTTTGACGTAACGCCACGCAATTTTAAATCATCAGCACCGGCATCCTTGTTGTCTTCGCTCGCCTCGGTCGCTTTGTAAAGAGCATCGTAGCCGCCAGCGATTATACCCTGAACAAGATCAGAGGAAACGCCGTAGGTCGGCGGAATTTCCGAAGCATCCAGAACCCCTAGCCGCCCGCTCGTCCCCGTGCCCACATAAAATAGCTGCCCACCGTTTTGCAGCCGCTTCACAATTTCACCGACCGCTGCTGCAACCTCCGGCAAAACCTTTTCGACAACCGCTGCAACCGTTTTGTCCTCGTCATTGATCAAACGCAGCGCATCGAGCGTCGAAACTTTGTCAATCTCGGCGGTTTTGGGATTTTCCTGTTCGGTAATTGGAAGCATGGCAATTGCCGTCTAATAGATGATGAAGTTGTACTCTATTGTAACGATGATCGAAACTGGCAAGCCTTTAAAGATCTTTGGGCGGAACTCGATCACTTTGGCCGCAGCTATGGCGTTTGACGTTAGCCCAAATGGCAGTCTTGGCGTTGTGTCAGAAATCGACACTTTTCCAATAGTGCCTGATGCCAAGAGGACTACCTTCGTCCTTACCATGCCCTCAATTTCGTACAATCTTGCAAGGCGAGAGAAGCCAGGTTTAGGTTTCGTCAACATCTTGTAATTTGACTCTTGTCCAACTTTCGCGCCTTCATTGGCGGTTGGATACCTACGTTTCCAACTGCCAGCGTTTTGTGCCGTGACGTACTCAGAAATGTTTCTTGGATCACGAAGCTTGTCGCTAACAGATTTCTCACTTTTAGCCTTTGACCTCAATTGGCTTAGGGTAACAAGTTTTATGGATTCGAAAAAGTCATTAACTTTTGTGCTGTTGTTAGACTGAGAGGCCGTATGAAAGATATAGGTTCTTGAATTTGTCTTCAGATGAAGGACCTTTTGGAAATTGCCGTCGACATCACCGAATGACAAGAACATTGCTTCGAAACCGCCGACCTTCTTTGTCTCTCTTTCGACCACGGTTGCCGCCTGATCGAATATCTCAGCCATTTGATTTGGCTCGTAACTGCTGACCGAGGTTATCAAAAACCAATCATTGTTGTCTGTGCATTTATAGATGGACCAATCGTATTTTTTACTAAGTTCAGTAAAATCACATACCGGCAACACCGTAAACTCTTCTTTGGCAAAGGATAGGAAGGGTACGCGGCTTGGTTCAGTTGACTGTCCATGCACATTGACCGCGATAAAAACGGCAAAAAAGGTTGAAAGGCCATATCGAGCAATAACAATAATAAATGATCTCATCGGCTGCCTCCATTGTTCGCAACCGTTCCGTTTCGGAGTGCCATCAAGGCCGCGGCGTGTGCGGGCGGCATCAGAGGTTCGGTGAGGTACGCGTTTGCGGCGACCTTGTGGACGGTTTCGAGCATTGGTTTGGTCAAGATCTTTCCGGCGTTAAAAATGCTGCCGACGCAGCCGATCGGCAACTTTCGATTTTGCAATTTCAGCTTTGTTATGACGGCGACCGCGGCGATTCCGAGTTCGCGTCCGGCGTCGTTCAATATTTCAATCGCAATTTTATCACCGTCGAGCGCCGATTCGACCACGAACTTGGCAAAACCGGCGATTCGTGAGTTATCGACCTGTGGCGAATAGATTGCAACGATCAGGTTTTCCGGCCCCGAAGCACGAAAATACTCAGAGGCTTGTTTGCTAAGGTTGGTTGCGATTCCGCGTCCGTCGGATGCCTTTGCGACCGCATGCAGTGCTTCGCGGGCGATGCCGACGCCGCCGCCTTCGTCACCCGCCAGCGGCCCCCATCCGCCTGAAATAGCGATCTCACCTGCATCGTTTTTTCCCAGGCAGACAGAACCCGTTCCCGCGATAACGACGATACCGCTTTTGCCGAGCGTGGTCGCGTAAAGCGCGATCTCTGCGTCGGTTACTACCTCGGTTTTACGAATTCGCAATTGCTGAATAAAGCTATCGCGGACTCGCATTTTCAAGTCTGCTCGGCGAACGCCCGCAAGACCCAAGGTTGCCGCCGCAATGTCTCCCCGCGAAACTCCGCCAATATCGCAGGCCTCGTTGATCGCTTTCAGGATGTTCGCTACAGCGGTTTCAACGCCGACCCGTAGCGGGTTCGACGGCCCTGCGAGGCCTTCGCAGACAACTTTTTGACCTGCATTCATTAACGCGATATGCGTTTTTGTTCCTCCGCCGTCCACCCCGAGATAAAGCTGGTGGAATTCGCGTCGTCGGCTGTCTTTTGCAGAGCGTTCGGCCATTGGAAAAAAAATTCTTAAAAAATGTCTATCTATACTGCGACATACTTGACATATAATCAAATTTAACAGATTTTATGTTATCAATAAGATACTTTGATATGCCGTCGATTTGCCCGAAATCGAAAAGCCAGTAAAAACGATATGGAAATCAGACAGCTAAAAGCATTTCTAGCCATTGCAGAGGCGAAAACCTTTACCGCCGGTGCCCGCAGAGTTAATGTTACGCAGGCGGCGATCTCGATGCAGATCCGCCAGCTCGAGGACGAAGTCGGGCTGCAGTTGTTTACTCGCACGCCTCGCCGCGTGATCATGACAGAAGCCGGCGAATATCTGCTCGAACGGGCGAGAAAGATACTTCGCGAACATGACTCCGCCCTGGCCGAGATCGCGGAGGTTGCCGGTGCCGAATACGGCCGACTGCGAATAGGATCGGCGTCGGGAACGTTTGCGATGAACCAGCTTCCGGGCATAATGCATAATCTGAAAAAGAAGTTTCCGAATTCCGAATTGACCGTTGCCTCCGGCACAAGCCAGAAGCTTGTTGACAGGATAATGCACGGTGAAGTGGACATGGCATTTGTGTCTTTACCGGTAGATAATTTGAATATCAGCACAGAATCGCTGTTTTCGGACGAGATCGTCGCCATTGCACATCCGAAACATCCGCTTGCGAAAGAAAAATACATCAGCGCGGCGACTCTTGCAGGCGAGAGTTTGATACTCGGCGAACGCGGCGGAAACACCCGTAGGATGATAGACGAATTTTTTCAGGCCGCTAATGTTCGCCCAAATATAACCATGGAGCTTTCGCGGCAGGAAGCGATCAACCAGATGGTTGAGAACAACCTCGGTGTTGGGATGGCCGGCGCGAAATCGGTTGCAAAGGAGATTCTAGACGGCAGGCTGATCTCGTGGTTTATCGAAGGAGCAGAGATCAAATGGGAACTCGGCCTTGCGCGCCTTCGCGGCGGACACTTCTCGCCCATAGGAAAGGAATTTGTCAGGTTGTGTAAGGAAAGCTTTGTCGAACGTGAGAAAGAGTTGAAAGCAAAGCGGTAATTTAACCGCAGATGGACGCAGATAAACACAGATAAACACAGATAAAGAATCGGAAATATTATTGGTATGAAGGTTGGTTCGTGTACATTGGCGTTATCGGAATTGAAATATCTATTTCTTATCTGTGTCTATTTGTGTTTATCTGCGGTTAATTCCTCTGGGCAAGGATTGCCGGTGGCGGCACCCGAGTCGGTCGGGATGAACGCGGCGAAGCTGAACCAGATCGAAGGCTTGGTCAACGCCGACATTGCGGATAAGAAACTGCCCGGGGCAGTCGTGATCGTCGGGCACAAGGGAAAGATCGTCTATCGAAAGGCGTTTGGTAATCGTTCGCTCGTACCGACGGTAGAGAAGATGACGGTCGATACGATCTTCGACGTTGCCA
>JBQTJB010000296.1:0-14308 GCA_052387555.1 Blastocatellia bacterium
AGTTGGAAGAACTGTCGACAAAAGCGGCAGTTACTTTGAAAAGCTTTTGGCTAACGATAAAATACGATCCCATCACATCCGTGGGAACGGACCGTCTTATCAACGCTTTCGCAGCGGTAACAAAATATGGAAAACCAATTATCGCGTGCAGCTTCGGTACGGCTACGACTATCGATGCCGTGAACGAAAATTGCGAGTTTCTCGGCGGAATCATCGCGCCCGGAATGGCCACTTTGGCCGAGTCACTTCACCTGAAAACCGCAAAACTGCCAAGAGTTGAGATAGCTAAACCGAAACAGGTTATCGGCTCTTCAACCGAGTCTTCCATTATGTCGGGCATTTTTTACGGCTATGTTGGTTTGGTCGAGGGCTTGATCTCTCGTCTCGGCGTGGAGTTAGGCGACAAGGCCAAGGTCATCGCCACCGGTGGATTCGCCCGTTTAATTGCTCCCGAAGTGCATGCGATAAGCATCGTAGATGAAAATCTGACGCTCGACGGCCTCCGGCTTGTTGCTGAACGCAAATAATCCGTCAGCTTGCAGTCGGTAGAAATTTCGGCATTCGCCTCGCTTTTGTAGCTTGTTCGAATGAGTACGCGAACTTTATCAATGTCGCCTCGGACCACGCCCGGCCAAAAAATGAAATTCCGATCGGCAATTCACGGCTCGTGCCGGCTGGGACGGTAATGCTCGGGTAACCAGAAACCGCCGCAAGCGACGAACTGGAAACGTAATTGCTCCCGCAATCGCCGTTCACCCAATCGATCATCCAGGTCGGCGCATTCGATGGGGCGACGATCGCGTCGAGCTTATTTTTGTCCATCACCTCGTCTATTCCCTGCTTTCTGGAAAGAGTCTGACATTTTTTCAAGGCTTGCAGATACGCACGGTCTGTAAGCGGCCCTTTCTTTACCGCCTGTTCGAAAATCTCCTGTTTGAAATGCGGCATCTCGCGGGCGGCGTTGTCCAGGTTGAATTGAATAAGTGCCGCAAGCGTCTTGTGCTCGGCATTTCGCTCGGCAAGGTACTTTTCCAGATCGGTTTTGAATTCGAAAAGCAGGACTTCATACTCGGCATCGCCGAATTTATTCAGCGTCGGAAACCTTACATCAATAAGCGTAGCCCCGATCTGTTTCATTGCTTCAAGCGCGGAATTTGTAACCGCGTCGACTTCGGGACGCTTACCCCAGTAATCGCGGGCAACCCCAATCCGCGCACCCCGAAGACCGTCGGCTTGCAAAAATTGCGTGAAGTCTTTTTCCAATGACGCCTGAGACATTTTTGTAGCGTTGTCCCGCTGATCTATTCCCTTGATAGCATTTAGAACTATTGCCGCATCGGCAACTGTGCGCGTCATCGGCCCTGCCGTGTCCTGCGAATGCGCGATCGGGATAATGCCGCTGCGAGACACGAGGCCGACCGTCGGTTTTATGCCGACGAGACCGCAAATTGACGACGGGCAGATTATCGAACCGTCAGTTTCCGTGCCGATGCCGACAGCGGAGAGATTAGCCGCTATCGCCGCGCCGGTTCCCGAAGACGAACCGCAGGGATTTCTGTCCAGAATGTAAGGGTTTCTCGTCTGGCCGCCCCTTCCCGACCACCCGCTTGACGAATTTGACGAACGAAAATTCGCCCATTCGCTGAGGTTCGTTTTTGCGAGGACGAGGGCTCCCGCCTTTCGCAATTGCTCGGCGATAAAAGCGTCGCGTGACGGCGTTGGCGAATCGACGAGAGCAAGGCTTCCGGCAGTCGTTTTCATCTTGTCGGCGGTGTCTATGTTGTCCTTTAATACCACCGGAATGCCGTGAAGAGGCCCGCGAACCTTGCCGTCTTTCCGCTCGCGGTCGAGCTGTTCGGCGATCTGCACTGCGTCCGGGTTGAGCTCGATGATCGAGTTGACCTTCTTGTCCGTTCGCCCGATCTCGTCCAGATAACCCTGCACAAGACCCGAAGCGGAAAGATCACCTTTCTGCATCGCGGACTGAAGCTCGACAATAGTCTTTTCATGCAGATCAAGATTCTGCACCGGCCTTGCCGCAGCATTCCGGCTTGCTAGAAATGTGACGCCTGCCGCCGCTGTCGTCCCGAGAAACTTACGTCTGTCCATTGCTCTTATTTTTCTCCTTTATCTGGCGCGTTTCAAATCCTGTCGTGCTTCTGCCGGATTTACATTGAGTTTCATTGCCGAGTTGCGAAACAAATTCGTCACGACGATTTAGGCCATTCAATATCGTTAATGCATGGAAACACTTTCGTTGATATTAAGTACCTTGATGCGTTCGGTCAAATTAAGGGCTTCGGCTTCACTTAGAAGTGTTCGAAGCGGGGTGCCGGGCGGTTCGTCCGAAAGATCGAATGTGCCGTAATGCATCGGGACAAGGGTTTTCGCGCCTGATTCCCGGAATGCTCTAATGGCATCGGCAGGATTGTTGTGGTTCGCCTCCATAAACCATCTTGGCTCGTATGCCCAGATGCAGATAAGTAAATAATCGATCTCAGGAAAAAGTTCGCCTACTTACCTGTAATGTCTTAGGTGGCCGCTGTCTCCGACAAAATAGATCGTCTTTTCTCCGCTTCGAATCACAAAGCCGCCCCACAAACGGATATTCGTGTCGGCCAGCCCACGCCGCGACCAATGCCGCACGGGAACAAAAAAGATCTCAACGCCGTCCGAACCTGTTTCGAATTTCTGAAACCAACCGGCGGCGCGAACCTCGTTTGATTCGGTCTTCCATTCGTTCAGAATGTCTTCGCTGCCCAAACCGGCAAGAAAAACGGCCTTCGGAAATTTCTGCGCGATCCTGCGGAGCGTTCTCTCGTCGGTGTGGTCGCGATGATCGTGAGAGAGAAGAACGTAATCGGCCTCTGCGATTTGTTCGAGAGGGTCGGGAACCTCAACGTATCTTTTTACCAGCGGCGGCGAGCCGAAGATCGGGTCGAGCAAAATGCTCTTGCCGCCGACACGAATGAAAACCGACGCGTGTCCGAGCCAGAGAATGCCGTCCTCGCTGCTTTTCAAAAACGCGGCAGGATCCTTTACCTCCGGGCGAAACGTATCGCGTTTCTTTTCTTCTTCAAACGGATTCGAGCTAAGTGTCCATTTCAACAATTCCGTCAATTTTGGAAGAAACGGAAACTCATCGTTAACGAACCTGCCCTTTTGATCGACCGGCGTTCCCGGCCAATCGGGCTTGATAGTCCGCAAGCCCTCATTCCTTTTATACCCGGAAACGACCGCCCAGTCGGAATCGCTCCAAAATGCCGCCGTAATTAGGACAATCAACACCAGCAATAACGCCGCACCTAACCTGATCAGCCATTTCTTCATCCGTGTCTAATATACGAACCATTCACGGTTGATTCAATCTTTTCAGGTCCAATAAAAAAAGAGGCTGTCTTAATAGCCAGCTCAACAAGTTGTTGTTCTGTATTTTCCGGGTCTTCCGTGGTTAAGACTTTCAAGCAAAACCACGGAGGACACAGAAAAACACTGAAGACGCTGAAATAGAACAAACCCGATTTTTTACTTCGCTTTTATAAGCCTCGTTTTCAGGCATCCTCTTTATGTACCGCAGAGAGTTGGTGAATTACGGGTTTACGGTAACGTAGGTTGGGTCGGAGGGTTGGCCGACGGGTTGATTTTTCTGGAGTAATATTGCGCGGACAAGGATGCGTTCGGGTTGGCCGGGCGTGGCTGGCGTCACGGTGACCTCGACCGGGTTGTTGGTTGCAAAAGCGGCGTCTGCCCAGTTTCCGTTGCCGTTTTTCTGCACCTGCACCTTGAACGCCTCCGTGCCGAGCCGCGTCACGTTGACGTCGAACTTGTATCCGCCAAACGATTCGCTGGCCTTGATGACCGGTTTCAGATCGCCCTCGGGCGTCGGCGTCGGCGACGACGGAATGATGTCGAAAATGGCGCCGATCTCGGGCGTATAGTCTGGCGAGACGCGAATCCGCTTTACAAAATCGTCGAGCCGTTCGAAGATTCCCGTCGTGACCAAACCTGGCGTTGCCAGCGAAATGTCGGCGGGAAAGATCGGGGTCTGGTCGCCGATATTGCCTTCGGTGATGACGATGCGATACTGCCGCACGGCGTCCTTGTACGCCTCGAGCGTCACCGCCGCGTTCGCCACAAACTGCATCACCGCGTTGTCGTTCGCAACGCTCGTTACATCCACCGCCTTAAACACCAGCGTTATCCCCAACGCCGCAAACTGCGTCGCAAAATTGTCGTACCACGCCGCCCGCTCTTGTAAACTCTGTGGGAACCATTTATTGCTTGGAATCATGTTTTAGATTCACTCCTGTATTTTGTAATTAAGTTTAATTAAACGAAGTAGATTTCGGCTGGGTGGAAGATTACTTACTTGCCTTTTTTACGCCGCCCGACGCACAAATATCCGCATGGGAAAATTCGGTTTCGTTTTTAGGAAAATCTCGTGCAGTTCCGGCGGCTTTTTGTTCGACAATCGCAAATTGGGCGGCGATCCGGTTTGTAAGAGCATCGCACCCGCCTGAAATCCGCTCCGAGTGATCGAATTATAATTGGCTTTGCCGGAATCATGCAAATCCGCAAAAGAATTTGGCCTGTCGGCGGCGGACTTGTGCAAACTCTTCGCTGACTTTTATTAACAGTTCGGCATCTGTTGCATAAAATTCCCGGAATGGCTTCCGAAATTCCACGAACTCCGATGGTAATTCCGCGAATTATGCAGATAATTCAGCGGCTTCGGTGAATAATTCGCTGACTTATGAGCAGAACTCTCTCCATTATTTTCGGAATTAACCGGCCTCTGACAACAATTCACGGAATTATGATTGCAATCCCGCGACTATCAGTCAGCATTTGCCGAATCCCGACAATTTTCCATTGCTTTTAACATTCCAATTATTGCACCTCAGCCAGTGTTTACCGGCATTTGGCGAATACTCAGCATATTTCGGCCGGAATTTATAACACAAATTAATGTTAAAAAAATTTTCCTTGACAAGATGCGCGGTTCGGATATAAATTGGCTGAACTTCATTGAAATTTTCACGTTTCGTTTGGCCGACATTACTCCCTGCAGCAAATACAATTTTTGCTCCCAGGCGGTGATTTAAGAGAAAACAAGGAGCCGAGTCCCCATGCCGCGACCTTCTCTTGCCGTTAATTTCGCAGCAAACCTGCAAAAAAGGTTTGTTCCCGTCTTCGTCATCCTGGCGCTTTTTGCACCGACGGTAATTCTGATCTTTCCTAAAGCAGTAAAAGCAAGGGCGGCGAAACCCGCTGCTGCGGCTCCGATATCGGCGCCGCCGGAGCTTTTTACCTTTCCGGCAGCACAGAATAGCTCGCCGGTCATCGGATCGGTTTCGTCTTCGCTGGCGCTTGCGGCTAGTTCGGTGCTCGCCTTTTTCGCCAAGGCTCGCGAGAGAAGCGTGGAAGCGGCACCCGCGCCGATGCCGCAGCCGGGCGGCATTGTCGATTTCGATTTTGATGGTGACAACAAGGCGGACATCGGGCGGTGGCGGCCGGGCGTCAGCGAGTTCGAGATAGAGAAAAGCGGCGGCGGAGCGAATCTTGCGTACGATCTCGGTTCGTCCACGTCACAGATAGCGCCCGGCGATTTTAACGGCGACGGAAACGTGGACGCGGCGGTGTTCGATTCGGGAACGTGGAGATACAAGACGAGCACCGGAGGCTCGGAACAGACCATCTCGCTGGGCACGAGCGGCGACGTGCCGATGCCCGGCGATTACGATGGAGACGGCACGACGGACGCGGCGGTTTTCCGCCCGTCGAACAACACCTGGCACATCCGCCAGAGCAGCACGACCAACACGGTCACGACCGCTTTCGGCGCCACGGGCGATATTCCGGTGCCGGGAAACTATGACGGCGACACAAAAGCGGACATCGCGGTCTTTCGTCCATCGACCGGCTATTGGCACATCCTGGGCAGCACGTCCGGTTACTTTGCGCTTCAATGGGGGCTTTCGACCGACGTTCCGGCTCCGGGCCATTTCGACGAAGACAGCAAGACCGACCCGACCATCTATCGCCCCTCGACCGGCACGTGGTACGTGCTGAAAAGTGATTCCGTTTATTCGCAATGGACGACGCAGGTTTGGGGCAACTACGGCGACCAGCCCGCACCGGCGGATTACGACGGAGACGGCAAGACGGATTACGCCGTCTGGCGCCCGACGACCGGCGTCTGGCATATAAAGAAGAGCACGTCCGGCTATAACTATCAGGCACTTGGCTTTGCGGGCGACAAGGCAGTTCCGTCCGCTTTTCTGAAACAGGTCGGCGGCACGGTGAACGCGGACGAGGTTTCAAAGGCGAGGATCAAGCCGAAGAACGCTACGGGCGGGACCGATCTGTATTCGCAAAACTTTTCGTGGGGAATGTCGCTGGTCGGGCTGCCGGGGCGTTCGGGTCTGGACATGGGCTTTGGAATGAGCTACAACTCGCTCGTCTGGACAAAGGCTGGCAGCGAGATGCATTTCGACACTAACGCCGACAACATCTCGCCCGGCTTCCGTTTCGGCTTTCCGACTATCGAGCCTGCTTTTTACAATTCCACGACCGCAAAATGGAGCTATCTGATGGTGACGCCATCGGGCGGGCGGGTCGAGTTTCGGCAAACCGCCGTCAGCAATACATACGAGACGGCGGATTCATCATACGCGCAGCTTGTAACCGAAGGAGCCGACAACCCGAACGACCCGGTCGAGAACATAAAGATAACCATAACCGGAACCGACGGCACGCAGATGAGCTATGAATGGAAGGCCGGTGCATTCCGCTGCGGCGAGATAAAAGACCGCAACGGCAACTTCATCACGGTCGATACGGACGAAACCGGAGTTCTTCGCACGGTGACGGACACGCTCGGGCGCGTCGTAACCGTCAACTACGACTCGGAGCTTTTCCCGACATCGATCACGCAAGTTTGGAAGGACGCGAACGGTTCGGGAGCGAACGTAACGCACGCATGGGCGACGTTTGCCTACGCGACAAAAGAGATCACGACAAGCTTTGCAGCGGGCATCACCGTCGTCGGCCCGCCGAACGGCACCGTCCTGAAAGTGCTCGAAAAGGTTACGTATCCCGACAGCAGCCATACGAAGTTTTATCACAACAGCTACGGACAGGTCTGGAAGATAGAGAACATCGCCGCCGATTCGGCCACGCACGTTCTCAACCGGGTAAGCACGAATCTGGAAACGCCGTCGGCGAATCAGACGGACTGTCCGAGATTTACGGCGACTTATTCTTTTGTGGAGAACTTCAACGGCGGGGCGGACGTGACGATAAATAATTCGGCACCGGCGAGCGGGAGTTATTCGCTGCCCGGCGGCCTGACGGGAAACGCCGACGTGATCGACGTTTGGATGACGAATCACCCGGACAATCTGCGCGCCAAAACATACGTCGGGCAATCGGGGTGGAAAGAGGGTTTGACGCTTGCGGCGGAAGATTGCCTGACGACAAGCTCAACCTGCACGGAGCGCAAACGCTGGACGTGGACGGACTGGAGCGTACTCCGCTCTCGAACTGGGAATTCGGGAAGAACGGGCGGATGGTAAAAACGTGGAAATTCAGAAAGGCTTGGCGGTGTGAATGCCAAGCCTTTCTACGTTGGTAAATTAAGCTTAAAACTTCAACCTAACTCCTATCTGGGCTTGTCGCGGTTCGCCGAAGCCGGCGGTTACCGTTCCGTCGAAGTTGAACGTCAGCGGCCGCGGGAGGCTTCGCTGGTTGCGGTTATTGAAGAGGTTGAATGCCTCGAAAATACCTTCGAGCGATACCGTTTCGGTAAATTTGAACGCCTTCGAAGCTCTGAAATCCAAAGTAAAGAATTCGTTTTCGAGCCTTAAGGTGTTTCGCTGTATAAGATTCGGGAAGGTACCGCGATTCGTCACCGAAGTCGGCTGGGCCGAGCGGTATTGAACGATCGGCGAGATTGTTATCTCATACGGCAACTGGAACGTTGCGAATGCATTGAAGCGGTGCCGCTGGTCACGATCCGACCAATTATACTCAGCCGAGAGATCCCGCGGATCAGCGTAACGGAACGTGAACGGGTCGCGTTCGTTATCGTCGTCCGATTTGTCGAATGAGAGGAGATAATTGATCTGGAACTGGTAGCGGTTCGAGAAACGCTTGTTCAATGTGAACGTAACTCCCTGATAAAGCGATTTCGCCGAACTTTCCGTGGAGCGAATCTCGCCAATGCCCGATCCGTTTGCACGTTCGAAAACAGCCACTCCGTTGTAAAGCCTTGCGTCGTTACGGTTTACGAATCGCGTCAGACGGTCGGTCTTAGCGAAGTTATAAGCGACCAGGAACGAAGTGTTCTTGAAAACTTCCCGTTCGATGCTGGCGCTCAATTGAATCGTTCGCGGATTCTTGAAATTGCGCTCGAAAACCGCAACACCCGGATTGAACGGGTTGAAACCCGTCGTTGGTACGATACCTGGATATGCGGGGCATCCGTTTAGTCCGCCTCCGTTACCGACGCTGCCGCCGCCCATGCAAAGGAAGTTTGCAAAGAAGATGTTACCGGCAATTACGCCGTCTGTGTTTCGCGGGCCGGCGACGACCAGACCAGGAATGCGAGCATAATAAAGCCCGGCTCCAAGGCGGATCGCCGTCTTGCCGTCGTCACCCGGAGACCAGGAGAGAGCAAGCCGTGGTGAGTAACCGTCGGTGAAATCAGGGATCGTGCCGTCCGACGGGAACCTCGGATCGTTGAGGAACTGGCCGTAGCGCGTGTTTGCGGGGGCGGTTATCGGATCTGGCTGAAACTGGCCTTCCCATCGGAAACCAAGATTTAACGTGAGGTTACGCCTGACCTGCCAATTGTCCTGAATGTAGAGACCTGGTTCGATGGTCGAATAAGCCTGCGTTCCAGCTTCTTCGACGGTTCGGTTCCCGATCGGGGCAAACTGCAGATATAGCGCAAGCGCATTTGCGTTCACGCCGTTGATGTAATCGATAAAGCCGTTTATGGCTCCGTCGATCGTCGGTGCGGCAAAGATATATCGGCCGCGTGCGAATCCGATAAAGGTCTGCGATACGCGCGTGCGGTTGAAATCGAAACCAAACTTAATGGCGTGGTTGCCGCTAATCACCGTAAAGTTATCGGTAAACTGAAGGCGAACGTCGTCGGATGGCACCGGCAGGAAGAACGGACGGCCAAAACGGTATGAGATCGAACCGTCGAAGGTTCCGATCGTCGTGTCTGGAAGATCGGGGCCGTCATAAAATCTCGGACGCTCTTCCTTCGCCCATTGGAAACGAAATTCGTTCAAAAGGCTAGGCGAGAAATTGGTTACCAACTGCCCGATGAATGAGTTCGAATTATCGGTTTCGCGGCCGTTCGCACTTGCTCCCCATGTCGGAACGTCAAACGTACCGTTTACCTGCTCGGCACGGCTGTAGTTATGTCGAAGAGTAAGCAGATTGTTTTTATTTACCTGTACATCGACCTTAGCGAGCAAAACGTCGGCAATGTTCGTTCGTCCGATGACTGTCTGCTCATTAGGTGAACCGAAACGCGTTGCAAAAATATTCACGAGCCGCGAGTCTATCGAATTCGGTTTGCTGCTTTCGCCGTCGTTGCGTTCATAGGCGAAAAAGAAAAACGCCCTGTCTTTCTTGATCGGGCCGCCGACGTTTCCGCCAAACTGGTAGTTGGTGAAATCCTCGATCGGGAGCCCGGCATCTACTGCATCCGGGTTTTGCCCGGAAAGGCTCTGATTACGGAAGAAAAGAAATGCTGCGCCGGAGAATTGGTTCGTTCCAGATTTTGTTACCGCATTGATAAAGCCGCCGGAGCTGCGTCCGAATTCAGCGGAAGCACCCACCGGAACGACCTGAAACTCTTTTACTGATTCAAGACTGATCGTAAATGCCGGCCGCTGGCCGCCGCGTTGTTCGCCAAAAAACGGGTTGTTCGAGTCCGCACCGTCGATCGAAACGTTGTTTTGGATACCTTTCTGACCATTTATAGTGATCTCGTCGCCATCCGGGCCTTGTACGATCGATACGCCAGGCGTGAGCAATGCAAATCGCGAGAAATCGCGTCGATTGATGGGCAAATTCTCCACCGACCGTTCATTTATCTGGGTTGAAAGTTCGGTTCGGGCAATATCGACGCTTTCCGGTTCGGCGGAAACGTCGACCGTGTTTACTGTTGACCCCACAGTTAAAGAAACGCGGAGAGCCAAAGTTTGCCCGACCGTCACTTCCACATTTTCAAGTATCTGCTGTGCAAATCCGTCTTTAGTTGCCGTGATCCGGTATTTCCCAAGAGGGAGCAGCGGTGCTGTAAAGAAGCCGTCGTCATTGCTGGTGACCGTTCGTTCGAATCCGGTATCGGCATTGCGAACAACAATCGACGCACCCGGCACGACCGCTCCGTTCGGGTCGACCACAGTTCCCTGGATCAAGCCGGTCGTTGCTTGCGATTGCGCAAAAGAAATGCTGCTCATCGTGATCAATAGTGCGACGAGCCAGCCAAAACGCAATAATCTTGTCATAATTTTTCTCCTTTAACGTTTAATAATAGCAGTTCCGTTCGTAAGAAAAGAGGGTAGCTTTGTTCGTTCGTAAAATCGGACACTATGGTTTTACGAAAAAGTGAAATTAAAGTTACAAAAGCCGGAACTGGCGAATTATAATCCTGCTATCATCGAATTCCAAATCTACAAGTGTTAATTTTTGATGCTTACATAAATTGTTGCAACAAACAAGAGAAATGCATGAATTAAATGACGTTATGGTAACCTTGATCTTGTTATTTTACATAAGATCTAAGTGGGTTGCGATATGATTTAGCGTAGGAGACTATTTACCATGATTTGGAAAATAATATTGGTTCTTGGAATTCTCGGGCTGCTGCTTGGGTTGGCGGTGACGGGAATTTGTGTCGCTCTTCCGATTGTCACAGATGGCCGGACAAGTTGGGAAGAAGCCGCGCTCGGAATCATTTTGGGCATACTCGTGCTGATCGTTTCGTTCTTTCTGTTTCTGTTGGGTTTGATTTTTGTGATCAAGAATCGGAGGAAGACTTAGTTTTTGATGATTCCTTTCAAGATCAGAGATATCGAGATAAACCCGCCGCTCATCCTGTCGCCGATGGCGGGCGTTACGGACTATACATTTCGTCGCCTTATCAAACGCCGTGGCGGTGTCGGTCTCGTCGTTTCGGAGTTTATTTCGGTGGAGGGACTCACACGCGGCAATCCGAAATCAAAACGTCAGATGCGTTTTGACGAGGAAGAGCGGCCATTTGCGGTTCAGATTTTCGGCGGACAGCCGGAACGGATGGCGATGGGCGCCGAAATGGCCGAAGAGGTTGGTGCCGACATTCTCGATATTAATTGCGGCTGTCCCGCTCATAAAGTAGTAAAAAACGGCGGTGGCTCCGGGTTATTGAAAGACCTTCCGCGTCTGGAGACGATCCTTAAAGCGATCAAGCAGACGACCTCGATCCCCCTAACCCTAAAGCTGCGAACGGGTTATTCCGATGCAACCATCAACGTCGTCGATGTCGCGAAGATGGCCGAACAATGCGGCGTAGAACATATTCAAGTTCACGGACGTACTCGCGAGCAAGGGTACAAAGGCTTTGCCAATTGGGAGCTTATCAAACAGGTGAAACGGGCAGTCAGCATTCCGGTTTCGGGCAACGGGGACATTACCTCCATCGAATACGGTTTGAAGCGTTGGAAAGAGGCGGGAACCGACGGAATTCTTATCGGCCGCGGAGCCATGCAGAACCCGTGGATATTCCGCCAAATTCAGGACGCAATCGAGGGACGCGAACCTTACCAACCCGATTTGCGGGAAAAGAAAGAAGTGCTTCTTGAATTTTTCGAAATGTGCCGCGAAGAGATGCCGGAGATTGTTGCTTTAGGTAAGATGAAACAGTTGGCGGGGCAGTTTACGAAAGGTTTGGTCGGCGGCGCTCAGTTTCGCCAGACGTTGTATCATTCGCATTCGGCGGACGAGATTCTGGAAAACATAACCGAATATTTTAATACGCTTTCCGAAGGCAACGATTATGGCGACGGCCTAATCGAAGCAGATGTTCCGATCGATTCCTGCGAAATGTTTACAAATAAGGCGACATTTGAAACTGCAGCCCTGTAGTTTCACGAGTCTATCTAGTTTAGGAGTAATAAAATGAGATTTCTTCGCCCGTTTCGTCTAGCCATTATTGTGATTTTAGCGCTTTCACTCTCAACCGTTTACGGCCAGAAGATGAAACCGGAAGAGGTGATAGCAAAACACCTCGACTCTATTGCCACGGCTGAAAAACGTGCCGCAATGAAGACTTTGGTTGCGGTCGGCGACGTAAAGGTCACCTACATAACGCAAAAAAATCAACCGGCTCAGGGCCGTGTGGTTTTGGCTTCATCGGGCCCGAAGTTGTTTCTCGGGATGAGCTTGAACGCATCGGATTATCCGCAGGAAAAGATCATTTTCGATGGAAAGAAAACTGCGGTTGCTTTTGTGCGTCCGGGTGTTCGTTCGATACTCGGCAATCTAATACAGTCCGACGATTTAATGATCGAGGAAGGGTTGCTTGGCGGCACGCTTTCCACCGGGTGGGCATTAATGGACCAAACCGAACGAAAGGCAAAAGTTTCGTGGGCGGGCATGAAAAAGTTAGATGGCAAAGAGGTCTATGTATTGGGCTATTCTCCCAAAGGCGGGTCGAGTTTTGATATTGCAATGTACTTCGAAAAAGACACGTTCCGGCATATCCGGACGGAATATAAGCGCACGTCGTCAGCAAGCATCGGCAGAACGATCGACGAATCTGCCCGCCAATCCGAAACACGAATCAAGATCGTGGAAGATTTTTCCGGCCATAAGGATTTTCAGGGAATGATGATTCCGCACAACTATAACCTTTTGTATTCGATCTCCGGTGCAAACGGCACAACGGAAGTTTCCTGGACTTATGAACTCAACGAGTTTGCAATTAATCAGGCTCTGGACGATAAAACTTTCCTGGCGGACACGAAATAGATGAATAGATTACAAAGAGCTTCGTTTGTGATTTTCCTTGCGATTCTGCTCCTAACAGCATCGGCTTTTTCACAGAGTGCCACGAAACCGGAATCTGTTAAGGCAGAGCCGAATCCGGTGAGGGCCTCGCCGGCCTATGCCGAAATTCTGCTTAAAAAAACCGATGTCCAATCTGATCTCGAAGCCATTTTGATCGACTACACCGACGAATACCCGAAGGTGACGGAGCTAAAATACCTTTCAGTTGCTCTTCAACGCGAACTAGACCGGCTTTTGGCTATTAAACCAGCAGATGCAGGAAAACTAACGTTGGCGCTTGGCAAGATGATCGTGCGTCGGGTTGAACTTGAAGCAGACCTTTGGAATTTGCAGCGTAATTTTATGGACGAACACCCGGATGTAAAGCGGGCGAAAAAGAAGGTTGCAATCTACGACGCAGCGATCAGGGAGATTCTCGGCTGAAATTATCCCCCACTAATTTGTCACCGATTATCTCGAACAATTTTTCGGCATTTGCTTTTGAAAGCTGCTTGCTGTTTGGGATTTGAATTACACTCACAGTCAACACTTGATTTCGTCTTTGGATCTCTATCTCATCACCCGTTTTGATTTCCTTTGACGACTTTGCGACAGCTCCGTTCACGCTAACCAATTTCTTATCACAAAACTCCTGCGCCAGGCTTCGACGCGGAGCCAAACGGCTTACTTTTAAAAATAGGTCAAGGCGCATTTGAGAAATAAAAAAAGACAAAATCGGAATAAAATTCTGATCTTGCCTTATTTCCTTTAAGCTTTAAGGCCGTTATTTGTTCTCCGGTTTATCCGTTTTATCTTTATCTTTGCGCTCCTGAGCAAAAAGGATCGGAGCAACAAGCGGACGATAAGAATCATTTATCTTAATATAAGAATTCTCTCTAAGCGACGCCAAAAATTTCTTTTGTTCCTCGACGATAACATCCTGCAGCATCGCCATTCGAACCGCATTCTCATCGAAGAAAGATTCGGCGCTTGCCTGTGTTCTTTCGTCCACCCGAAGTAGGTTGATGCCGACCTGGTCGATTTCTATCGGGTCAGTAACGTCACCGGCCTTTAGTCCCTTAAGAGCATTTGCGAATTTTTCGTCAAGATCCTTGAGGTTGAAAGTCTCGACCTTTCCTTTGGTTTCGGCTGCTTTTTCCCGGTCGGAGTTTTCGGTGACGATCTTTACAAAATCAGCTCCCGCACGAAGTTGGGCAACGAGTTGTTTAGCCTTTTCGCTAACGGCGGATTCTTC
>JBQTJB010000297.1:0-10017 GCA_052387555.1 Blastocatellia bacterium
CGGCGCTTGAAAAAATGATTCTGCGGGCGAGTTTGATGAAGCAGAACGCCCAGCCCGTTATTCACGAACGCTTCGATTTTCCGTTTGTCACGACCGAGCTTTTCTTCGACAAAGCGTTCGCCTCCGATATCTCGAAGCCAAAAACCGTGCAGATAAACGAAATCCTGTGTCGGATCGGATTCTATATCGAAGAAAAGCTCGGTCGTGACAAACGGAAAATCGAAGCGTTCGTGAATAACGGGCTGGGCGTTCTGCTTCATCAAACTCGCCCGCAGAATCATTTTTTCAAGCGCCGATGCTCCGATTCCTTTCAGAAAAGATTTGTCGGAGTTCTTTCGAGCTATCAAAGATTCAGCGTTATGCGAAAGCAGATCGCCGATGCTCGACGTTTGAAGATCGCGGCGCAGCGTATCGCGGACTTTTCGCCCGACGTAAAAAACCTGCGTAAGGTCGTCTTCCGTTTCGCACCATTTTTTGCACGACGCATGCCAGCCGCATTGCTTGCAGGCTGAGCACATGGCCGGATCGTTTCGTGTTTCATCGGCAAGCAGGGAAACAACCTCGGAGCGGATTCTAAGATACATTTCCCAATGTGTTTCCGGCGTTCGAGCTCCTTGCGCGGCGGCGAGATCATATTCAAAACGCTCGCCGCTCGAGTCGATTACCAAACCACTCCGAGATGCGTGCAGGCCACGGCCATTAAGTATTTAGCAATAAAGAGAGAGCTGAACGGCATAATGTTTCTTCAATTTGCCGGTGTTGTTTTCATCACCGCCTTCGTCTGCCGATCCCGATTTGATCTCGATAGGAACATATTCTTCTCCGTCAAAATGCAGAAGGTCGGGAATGCCGAACAGATCGCCGTGCGCAAGAATGCCTTGATAGATGTACTCCGCGCGCTCCGCAAGTGCTTGGTTGGTTTTTGCGATGCGGTCGGCCTCGCTGCCCGTACTGCAATCGACAAATTCGAAGCCGAAATTCTCGATGATATTTGCCTCATGCTGCACGCCGCGTTCCCACAGCAGTTTCAGAAAAGGATTGTCTTCCGCGGCAAATTCCTCTCGCGGGCCATGAACATCGCGCCAAACTTTGTGCGGGCACTGAAGATAATCGTACAAAAGCGATGGAGTGATCGTGGGCAGGGTTTTCCTCAAGAGTGGTCGGTTTGTGCCAATTCTAATCGAGTTTCACGCGGCAGCAAAGCGTTGCCGTATGACTTGACAACAGAATGTGAAGTTTCTAATCTTAATGTTCGCCTTTCAGCAAGGCGAGCCACATTCCGCAGTAGCTCAATGGCAGAGCATTCGGCTGTTAACCGAAGGGTTGTAAGTTCGAGTCTTACCTGCGGAGCCAATAAAATCGACAAAAAGGCATCCGCAAAGGTGCCTTTTTGTTTTGTCCGCCGGCCGGCATATTTTCCGACGGAAAGTATTGTAGACCCACCGGCTGTAAAGATTTCGTCCGAATGCGCAAGAGTTCAAGCTAAGGCATGTTCTTTGAAATATCACTACGCAAATGTTTTACGGCTCTTCCGTCTAACTTTAGTTTCTTTATTCTTTTAAGGTGGTTCACTGAAAACAAGAGCTTATTGTTGCTTTAACAGCTTTGTCTGATAGCAAAATAATGTAGGCGCGACGGCAGGATTTATCGTATAATAACAATATTCGCTTAAATTTGCGGGGAAACTCGCCGACGACTACGCCTTAGGTAATTAGGGATCAAGGTGAGGTGCCGTTCGGAAAAGAAAAGTACCGGTAAATTAAGGCCCTATTAAGTTTCAGGCAAAAACGGAGAAGCTTTGATTGGCCTGAGTGCCCAAAAGCAGGCTTCGATCGTCTCGTATCGAGACTTCCCATAATGGGTGAGATGGTAATCAAACATTTTGTTTTACCACTCTCTAATTGTGCCCTATTTTGTCCTTATCATTTGAAAAGGAAAGCCTTTATACAGAATACTTACGCCTGTATGGGGCACGAGATCGTTATCATTTGCCGAAATATACTTACGAGAAGTTTTATGTCAGACCAACGAAAACCAAATAGCGACACATATCGTCCCGATTCAACAGACGAGATTATTGTTCAATCTCTTGCAAAGTTGGACTCACGGGCGCTAGGCATTTCAATAGGGCTGCTGGTCGGCCTTGGGATCTTCCTTGCGACAAATTTCCTGCTGTTTAAGGGGGGAGAGGTTATCGGCCCCAATTTAGCTCTCCTTAGCCAATTCTTTATCGGTTACGAGGTTTCGTTTACCGGAAGTTTGGTCGGTATGATATACGGCTTCATCGCCGGATTTATTCTCGGCTGGTCGATAGCCTTTGTCAGGAACTTTATAGTGACGTTATACCTTCACAGCTTGAGACTTAGGGGCAGCATAACGGCTGTGAACGACTACATCGACAACCCCTGATTTACAGATCGAATGAGTGAAAACACGCAAAAGAAAGTAGTAATCATCGGTGCCGGCCCGGCCGGACTGACCGCGGCCTATCAACTTTGTAAAGAAGACGTGCCGTCGGTCGTTCTGGAAAAGGACGACGTTGTCGGCGGCATTTCGCGCACGGTCAACTACAAGGGTTATCTATTCGATATCGGCGGCCACCGCTTTTTTACTAAAGTAAAAGCCGTGGACGATATGTGGCGAGAGGTGCTGGGAGAAAAACGGTTCCTTCGCCGTTCTCGTCTGTCGCGAATTTATTACAACAAAAAGTTCTTCTTTTATCCGCTGAAAGCAACTAATGCGTTGCTTGGTCTAGGCCTGTTCAACTGCTTTGCGATGGTCGCAAGTTATGCAAAAGCGCAAATGTTTCCGATAAAACCGGAACGCTCTTTTGAAGACTGGATAAGCAATCGGTTCGGCAAGCGCCTTTATCACACGTTCTTTAAGACGTATACGGAAAAGGTGTGGGGTATGCCGTGCAACGAGATATCGGCGGACTGGGCCGCGCAAAGAATTAAAGGGCTTTCGCTGATCGAAACAATAAAAAACGCTTTGTTATCAAGTCAGGTCAAGGATAAAGGGGATATAATTAAAACTTTGATCGACGCTTTCGACTATCCGGAGAAAGGGCCCGGAATGATGTGGGAAATGGTTGCCGAGGACATTCAGAAACGCGGCAGCGAACTGAAAATGCAGTCAAGCGTCGAAAAGATCGTCTGGAAGCAAGGGAAAGTAACTGCGCTTGAAATAGTCGTTGACGGTAAGAAGGAAACTGTGTCGGGCACCGATTTCATCAGCAGCATGCCGATTCAGGAGTTAGTGCGAAAGATGGATCCGGCACTGCCGATTGAAGTGCAAGAGGCGGCCGACAAGCTCGGCTACCGAGATTTCCTGACAGTATCGCTAATAGTAAACAAACCCGATCTCTTCCAGGATAACTGGATATACATACACGATTCGGACGTAAAGGTCGGAAGAATTCAAAACTTCAAGAACTGGAGCCCAAGCATGGTTCCCGATCCCAGCAAAACTTGTCTTGGCCTCGAGTACTTTTGTTTCGAAGGCGACGGTTTGTGGACAATGGAGGACAAAGACCTTATCGAGCTTGGTTCAAAGGAACTAGGCATTCTCGGGCTTGTCGATGAAAAGGATGTCGAGGACGGCGCCGTAGTAAGAATGCCTAAGGCTTATCCGGTTTACGACGGATACTATGTCGAAGCAGTCGACACGATCCGTGAATTTCTGGCAGGAATGCCGAATCTGTATCTCGTCGGAAGAAATGGAATGCATAAATACAACAATCAGGATCATTCAATGCTCACGGCAATGCTTTCCGTAAAAAATATTCTTGGCGCAAATTATGACGTTTGGGGCGTAAATGTGGATAATGAGTATCATGAAGAAATAAAAGAGCAGGAAAACGGCGACATTGCTCTTTTAGGTTCGACACAGCCGCTAATACCCAAGAGAATTTCCTAGAACGATGCCGACACAGGATAATATGGATTCGTCATTCTCGCAGCAGATGGATTACTCCGAACATAAACCACAAATTTCGGAGGAAGAGATCATACGCAAGGCGGTAGTGCGTTTAAACGGACATATACTGGGGTTTGTGCTTGGAACCATAAGCGCGCTGATAATATTTGCCGCTACAAATTGGCTTGTTCTAAAGGGCGGCGAAGTCGTAGGCCCGCACATGGGGCTGCTCGATCAATTTTTGATCGGTTATTCGGTGACCTTTCTTGGAAGTCTGGTAGGTGCGGCTTATCTGTTTGTGATCGGATATCTTTGCGGTCTCTTCATTGCGTGGATTTACAATTGGGCGGTGTCGCTCCGGTTTCGCAATTCCGGCAGGTAAGAAATTGTGAAAAACTCAAATAGCCGGTTTTTCCTGAGTTTCTTTTTTTAGAATCGACAAAATTTCAGTAAAAGCCTTCGACGCGATCAGGCAAATCCGGCGAAGGCTTCTTTGTATTTTCAGACCGTATGAGAATCGGCGTTGATGCCTGCTGCTGGGGCAACAAAAGAGGCTTTGGAAGATTTACGCGCGAACTGCTCGATGCGTTATTGAAGATCGACGAGCACAACGAGTATCTCTTTTTTATTGACAGTGAGACAAAGGATTTGGGCGATATGCCGTCTCGAGTCACGAAAGTAATCGCAAAGACCGAACATTCGCAGGTTATCGCCGCTTCGGCTGATGGACGGCGGTCGCTGTCGGATATTTGGTCGATGAGCCGCGAAGTATGGAAGCACAAGATCGACGTATTTTTCTTTCCATCAGTTTATTCATATTTTCCGATACTGAACCGAACAAAGGTTGTCCTAACGATTCATGACGTAATAGCCGAACATCACCCGGGGCTTATTTTCCCCAATTCAAAATCTCAATTTTTCTGGAAAATAAAACAAAGGATTGCTATTGGCCAGGCTAATCTGATAGCGACGGTTTCTGAATACTCGAAAAAGGAAATCAAGGAATATTTCGGTTTACAAGAATCGCGGATGCGGATTATTTCCGAGGCGGCCCGCCCCGTTTTTAAAGTCCTGCCGACGAACAACGGCTTTGTTACCACGCTTGCAAATTACCAATTGCACCTTGGCGAGCGGTTCCTGCTTTATGTGGGAGGAATCAGCCCGCACAAGAATTTAAACACCCTGATCGAAGCGTTCAAACGTATCGTTGATCTGGAACCGAATAAACCGCTAAAACTTATTCTGGTTGGTGATTACAAAGACGACCCATTTTTCTCCGCATATCCGAAACTCAAAGAACAAGTAGCGAATCTTGGGTTGGACGATAAAGTAGCTTTTACTGGCTTTATTCCAGACGAAGATCTGGCCTATCTCTACAACGCCGCAACGCTTCTGGTCTTTCCGTCATTAGAGGAAGGGTTCGGACTTCCGGCGATTGAAGCAATGGCTTGCGGGACACCGGTTGCCGCCAGCAATACCGGATCGCTTCCTGAAGTCCTGGGCCATGTGGGCAGGTTTTTTGATCCAACAAAAGTCGGCGAAATGGCCGAGGTAATACGTAACGTCCTTTCGGATGAACCGATGAGACAGCAAATGAAAACCGACGGTTTGAAAAGGTCTCAAAACTTTCTTTGGAAAAAGGCGGCCGAAGATACGCTTGCAATCTTCAACGAACTAGGCGGACACTAAGCAACTTTTGATGGAAAAGCCTCTTAAATTCTGCATGGTCTCGACCTTTTATCCGCCGTATAATTTCGGCGGCGACGGCATGCATATTTACCGTTTGTCGAATGAGCTCGCACGCCGCGGACATTCGGTGGATGTTTTTTACTGCGAAGACTCATTCCTGATGATGAACGGAAAGCAACCGACGGCTGCGTTTCCAAATCACGAGCGAGTAAAGGTTCATCCATTGATAAGCGGTAAAGGAATGCTTTCTCCATTGCTGACACAGCAAACAGGCGTACCGTTTTTGAAAGGTAAACTCAAAAAAGCCTTGGAAGAAAACGACTATGATGTAATTCATTACAATAATATGTCGCTGATAGGCATCAAGGCGTTAAGCTACGGTTCGGCGATCAAGCTATACACCGCCCACGAACATTGGTTAGTGTGTCCGATGCATGTTCTGTGGAAATTCAACCGCGAGGTTTGCACAAAAAAGAGCTGTACATTGTGCCAGCTTGTTGGAAAGCGTCCACCCCAGCTTTGGCGTCAGACCGGCCTTATGGATCGGATGCTGAAACACGTCGATTGTTTCTTGTCGCCCAGCAGATTCACGCTGCAAAAACATCTTGATATGGGGCTTGATATTCCGATAAAACACATGCCGTATTTTTTGCCTAAACCGGCCGGGCATAACGGCATTCCGAAACGGGAGCAAAGATCACGGCCTTACTTTCTTTTTGTCGGGCGATTGGAGTATATAAAAGGCGTTCACAATTTGATCGACACTTTTAAGAAGCATACAGAATACGACTTGCTAATTGCCGGTGACGGAACTTTTCGTGAAACTCTGGAAGCACAAGCCAAAGATTGCCCAAATATCGAATTTCTTGGAAGAATGAGCCAGGATGACCTCGCCGATGTTTACCGGTCGGCTCTTGCAGTGATCGTGCCGTCAATTTGCTATGAAACTTTCGGAATTATTATCATCGAAGCCTTTTCGCATAAGACGCCGGTGATAGTAAACGATCTTGGCGCTTTGCCCGAGGTTGTCGATGACAGCGGCGGCGGCTTTATTTATAAAAACGAGAATGAGCTTTTGGATGCAATGCGGAAAATTGCGACAGACCCAGTCTTACGTGACGAGTTAGGTGAAAAAGGGAACCAGGCCTACTTGAAATACTGGAATGAAGATCCTCATCTGGATGAATATCTGGCCTTGATTCGATCTATTAAAGAACGGAAAGATAAGGGCATGGAAACCGTACAAAGCAAACATTTTTTTTCGGTCGCCGCAAGTTAGCTGATGTTTCGTGAATTTAAATGAAAATGGTTAACGACAAGGCGAATTCGAACAGGAGCACCGCACTGGGGACACTGAAAGTTCCGGTTATTACGTATCATTCGATAGATAACAGCGGCTCGGTGATTTCAACCGCGCCCGACGTTTTTCGAAGGCAGATGAAATACTTGAGCGAGGCAGGCTACGATGCGATAACATTGCGGCAACTCATTTCAGCGTTCAAAGGCGAAGCTGGATTGCCCTTCAAACCAATTGTTCTGACATTCGATGACGGTTTCAGGAATTTTTACACTAGGGCGTTTCCGGTTCTCAGCGATTACAATTTCAAAGCCACAGTTTTCGTTGTGACCGATTTTTGCGGAAAACATAATGATTGGCCGGGAAACCCATCGGATTTCCCTCGCAGCGAATTACTCTCGTGGGAAGAAATACGGAAGCTGAACGACTTCGGAATCGAATTTGGCTCGCACACGCGTACGCACAAGGATTTGACTAGACTTTCTGCTGAGACAGCGGAGGCTGAAATTATCGAATCAAAAGCGGCAATCGCTGACGCGTTGGGCCGTGAAACGATTACCTTTGCATATCCTTTTGGCCGGAGCAACACTACCGTCCGGCAAATAGCGAAGGCAAATTTCGACGCGGCTTGCTCGACTAAACTTGGAAAAGTAAAAGCCGATAGCGACAATGTTTTGCTAAACAGGATAGATTCATATTATCTGACGAACCAGCGCATTCTCGAAATGCTTCCGTCGGCAACTTTTGACAATTACATGCGTTTCCGTCAGGTGATGAGAAACGTAAAATCTTTACTGGCTTGGGGCTAAAGAGGTTATAAAAGGAATAGGAATTAAAGCTATATGAATATCGTTTCACGCATAACGCGGCACACAAAACTTTCAATGAAAGCGGCAAACCACGGAGCGCGGCAAACGCCGCCGTTTATGATCGTTTTTATCAATTCGATCTGTAATCTCACGTGTGAACACTGTTTCTACTGGAAGGAACTAAACCAGCGCAACGATCTGACATATGAAGAATTCGAAAAACTTTCGCTCGAACTGGGAGATTTCGAAAATCTGAATCTCTCCGGAGGCGAGCCGTTTATTCGGCAGGAGTTTGCGGAGATTTGCGACCTTTTTATCAAGAACAACAATGTCAAAAATATTTACGTGCCGACAAACGGGTACTTTACCGACCGGACTGAAAAGGCTCTTCGCAAGCTGATGAAAAGCGAAACCCTGCAGATGTTCACTTGTGAGATTTCGCTGGACGGCATGCCGGAGTATCACGACCGTTTTCGCGGAAATCCGCAATCGTTCAAGAAAGCTATGGAGACCTATGAAATGCTTGCCAGGCTGCAAGAGGAAGATCACCGCTTTCGCATACACTCAAACACCGTGGCGATGAGTGAAAACATGGACGAGATATGGAAGTTGACGGAGTATCTCCATGACAATTGTCCGAAAATCGAGCATCACAACCTTGCGATCATCCGCGGCGACCGTAAGAACCCGTCACTGCAAGGTCCGCAGCTACAAAAATACAAAGAGCTTTATCGCCATGTTGCCGAGGTTTGGAGCGACCGAGAAAAACACCGCCTTGGCGCCAGCGTTGAACCGATGCTGCAGTGGGCAAAAGTGAAAACTATCGAATCAGAGTCGCAGTATATTCCATGCAAGGCGGGCGTGCTGACCGGCGTTGTCTACGCAAATGGTGATGTAAGCGTTTGCGAACAACACTTCCCGCTGGGAAATTTAAGAAACAACACTTTCTTTGAAATTTGGGATTCTGAAGAAGCCCAGAAACTTCGCGAACAGATCCGTGCAAAGAAATGTTATTGCACTAACGAGGTTTTCCTTTGGTCCAGCATTGTCTTTCAACCCGTTCAGTTAACAAGAGCAGTGATCGGAGTAAAGACTGAAAAAATGACGCGTAAATCTCCGATCGCCGCAAGGGTTTAGTTCAATCCGTACCGGCCCGCCTTATTCCCGAAGCCACACTCGGCCGGACAATATTCAAATTTCCAATCAGAAAATATGTCGGACAAAAGTCCCTTTATAACTGTTATCATACCGGTTTATAACGGCGGCAAATTCCTGCATCGGTGCCTTGACGCTATTTTCACATCGACCTTCAGATCGTTCGATGTGATCGTTGTTGATGATTGCTCTACCGACGACAGCGCTGAAATAAGCCGCAGCAAAGGCGCTCGGATTCTTACCACCGCAAAGCAATCTGGGCCTGCTGCGGCTCGTAATTTGGCGGCGGAAACCGCGCTGGGCGAGGTTTTAATGTTTGTAGACGCGGATGTCGTCGTCAAACCCGAAACGCTGGAGAAGGTTGCAGAACGTTTCAAACAACAACCTGAGATTTCGGCGTTATTTGGTTCCTACGATGACGAACCGTCTGAAAAGAATTTTCTGTCGCAATACAAAAACCTCCAACACCACTTCATTCATCAGAATTCGAGCAGCGATGCGTCTACATTTTGGTCGGGGCTCGGTGCCATGCGGCGTAATATTTTTATCGAACACGGAGGCTTTGACTGCAAGAAGTTTGCTGTGCCGTCCATAGAAGACATCGATCTCGGCTTTCGTTTGCGCAAAGCGGGACATCAAATACTTCTGGACAGAAATATCCAGGCGAAACATCTGAAGAAATGGGATATCATACCTCATTTACTAACTGAGATTTTCTGTCGTGCGCTCCCCTGGTCCCGGCTGATCCTTGAGAATCAGGGAATGATAAACGACATGAATTTAAAGACCTCCGATCGTATGAGTGCAATACTTGTCGGCCTTTCGCTCATCCTGACCACGATCGCACTCTGGAAACCGCTATTGCTGCTTGTGATAATTGGATGCCTGGCCACAGTCGGATTTCTTAATAGAAAAATCCTGGTATTTTTTGCTCGAAAAAAAGGAATCCTGTTCGCCGCTATGACATTTCCATGGCAGTTGCTTTATTTTTTCTACAGCGGTGTTGTATTTGCTTCATGCTGGTTTTGGTACGCTATTATGCAATCCTTCGGTTTACGAAAAAGAGAAGAATTAAATGACTCCCATTAAGTCGTAAGAGTTGTGATGTCGTTTAATTACGTTTCTGAATTTTCCCTAGTGTTACACTAG
>JBQTJB010000298.1:0-29238 GCA_052387555.1 Blastocatellia bacterium
TGCTTAGGTCTATGCCACAGGCAGCACAAGGGCACGAACCAGACTTTATCGGGTTGGTATTTCCAACAATCATGACGATATTCGTGCGGATTTTGAGATTTTCGGGCTTAGAAATGGTAAATGGGTAAGGTTCGCTAAAGGGATCGATTACGATGCGTTTCTTGTAAAAAGAAAATGACGATAAATAAACTCAACAAAGCAAAAGTGCCGATCGTAAAGATCGACAGAAAACTCGATAAGCTTGCCGGCGAGGTCTTGTTTCCTGAGAAGCTGGAAAAGGCCAACGAAGTCCTTAATTCAATTGGGACTCCAAAGACTTTAAAACCGAATACGAGCAGGAAAAGTTTGAACAATACAAAATCCGTCAGACCCGTTCGGCCATAAGAATACTTCTCTTTCTTAAAATCGTTTCCGGCCAAAGCTCGCTGTAACCTTGAAAAGCAAGCAACATAAAAAAAACTCTTCGTTGCACTAACTCAACGGAAGGTTGTGTATCAGCTTTTCAAGACACATTGTGTGGAGTTGTTAGCCTCTGAATGTATCGTTTGTAATCGTATGCTCAACAGCAACAACTCATCTATACGACGCCAAAGATTAATGATTTTCATTGGCGTTGGATCACTCTTAGTAACCGCGATCACCATCGCTTCACTTTTCACTATGGGATTTTTCAGCAAAGTGTTCCGAAAAGAATCGGATCATAAAAATAACAAAGCCTTTTCCATAAGTCATCAAGAAAGTTGGGCTGCGTACATGACCAGAATAAACGATGACAGTGTAGGCTCGATAATTGTTGACCTGGGACTTCGACAAATTGCTCCTATGGCAGAAAAACCGATACGCCTCCGCGTCGATGTCTCTTTGGGAAACCCGAACTCTGACGGCTTGTATTCCGATTCAGAAGCATCGGAAGTCGGAGAAATTGATGAACGGATCCAAGATGTCTTAAGAATCAAAGTTAATTCTATTTATGCCGGACATTTGATATGTGATGGCAAACTCTACTTATACCATTATCTCAGTAATAGTGAGGATGTTAGTGAAATTGTCTCGAAGACAATGACCGATTTTCCGCACTATACGTTTGCGACATCGATCGAGAATGATCCGGCCTGGAAAGATTATCTAGAACTTCTGTATCCTGAACCGATTCAAATGCAAAGTATTCAAAACAGCAGGGTCGTTGAAAACCTTCGAAGTGAAGGAGACAAACTAGAAAAAGAGCGAAAAGTCGAACACTGGCTGTATTTCAAAACCGAGGGTGATCGAGAACGGTTTATCCAGTCTATATACAAGCTTGGATTTACCATCGAAAGCAAGCACGTGGCTTCGATGGGCGACTCTCCCTTTGCTCTGCAGATTTCCCGATTTGATAAGGTTGATCATCAGAGTGTTGACGGTTACACGCTCGACCTTTGGCAAAAAGCGATGGACGCAAATGGCGAGTACGACGGCTGGGAAACCGAAGTTGTTAGAGACTGATGCAAAACCTCGATTCAACATCACACGTCCGCGGTGAGTCTGTTTATCTAGATGACATTCCGCTTGTCGAGGGGACGCTGTTTGCGTGCGTTTTTGATTCGCCGGTTGCTCACGGAAGATTGTTGAGCGTTGATACGAGCGAGGCCGAGCGGTCGGAAGGCGTTTGCCGGATCGTCACCGCGAAGGACCTGATCGGGGAAAATCAGATCGGCGGGATCGTGCCGGATGAACCGCTGCTGGCGGATGGGGAAGTGCATTTTCAAGGGATGCCGATCGCGGTCGTGTTGGCGGAAAGTGAAGAGCTTGCACGGAAGGCCGCGAAGAAGATCACGGCGGAGATCGAACCGCTTCCGGTCGTCACTGATCCGCGTGTATCAGCGGCGAACGGCGACTTGATCGTGCCACCAAAGAAGTTTGTGCTCGGCGATACCGGAGCGGCGTTCGAAAATTGTGAACACGTATTCGAAGGACGCACGGAGCAGAACGGACAGGAACATCTTTACATCGAAACACAAGGCGCGTATGCCGTGCCGACCGAGAATGGCGGCATCAGGGTTTATTCTTCGACTCAGGGACCGACCGCAGTTCAGCGTGCCGTCTGCCGAGTTACCGGTTTGCCGATGCACCATGTCGAGGTCGATGTGCAGCGGCTTGGCGGCGGTTTTGGCGGCAAGGAAGATCAGGCGAATGCGTGGGCGGCGATATGTGCGGTCGGAACGCAGTTGACCAAACGGCCGGTAAAATACGCGCTTCACCGAATGGAAGATATGCGGATGACAGGAAAGCGGCACCCTTACTCGTCCGATTACAAGATCGGGCTCGATAAGGACCTGAAGATCGTCGCTTACGAGGCAACGTTTTATCAAAACGCCGGTGCCTCAGCCGATCTTTCGCCGCCGGTTCTCGAACGCACGCTGTTTCACTGCACGAATAGCTACTTCATTCCGAATGTCACCGCGACCGCGTATTCTTGCAGGACAAATCTGCCGCCGAACACTGCCTTTCGCGGTTTTGGCGGGCCACAGGGAATGTTCGTGATCGAATCGGCGATCGCTCACGCAGCTGAAAAACTCGGTGTCAACGCCTCCGAAATTCAACGCGCAAATCGGATCGACGACGGCGAGGAATTCCCTTACGGTCAGATCGCCGAAAGCAACGCGATCACGTCGTGGACGCAAGGCAATGAAAAATACGATTTTGCAAAACTGCAAAAAGAAGCCGATGAATTCAATGCCGGTTCGAAATATTTCAAAAAGGGCGTTGCGGTAATGCCGGTCTGCTTCGGCATTTCGTTTACAAAAACGCCGATGAATCAGGCCCGTTCGCTGGTGCATGTTTACACGGACGGCAGCGTGGCCGTTTCGACAGGTGCCGTCGAGATGGGCCAGGGCGTGAACACCAAGATCGCTCAGGTCGCCGCAACGGTTTTTGGCCTGCCTATTGAGAAGGTGAAAGTTCATACTACTAACACGCTCCGAATCGCAAACACATCCCCCACCGCTGCGTCTGCCGCCGCCGACCTTAACGGCAAGGCGACACAGATGGCTTGCGAAACGATTCGCGACAGGCTGTTCGAGATTGCAAAGGATCTAGTTGAGACACTAAGCGTCGAGGATCTATCGCTGGAAAATGGTTTTGTTTATCGAAATAGTGAGCGAAGCAGTCTCGATTGGAAAACTTTGGTGATGGAGGCCCATCTGCAACGCGTAAATCTAAGCGAACATGCACATTACGCCACTCCTGGAATTAACTTCGACTGGGAAACGGCCAAGGGACATCCGTTCGCTTATCACGTTTACGGAACTGCTGTCGTCGGCGTCACGGTCGATTGTCTTCGCGGCAGGTACGAAGTTGATTATGTAAAATGCTGTCACGATTTCGGCTCGTCGATGAACACGTCGGTCGACTATGGCCAGATCGAGGGCGGCATCGTTCAGGGACTTGGCTGGATGACGATGGAAGAAGTTTTTTACGACGCCGATGGCAAACTGCGCTCGAACGCGCTTTCCGCCTACAAGGTGCCCGACATCTATTCCGTCCCGAAGGAAATCGCCATACTGCCGCTAGAAACTGACCGCGAAAATCTCGCCATCTTCAACTCAAAAGCCGTCGGCGAACCACCGCTGATGTACGGCATCGGCGCGTATTTCGCGATCCGAAATGCGGTAAAGACATTTACCGATTGCTCGCCCGCCTTCGACGCGCCCTTCACGCCAGAGAAAGCGCTTATGAATCTTTACGGCGATGAAATTTTGAACCGCAAAGACGCAAAGACGCCGAGAGAACCAATCCATTAAATCCTTGCACTTTGGATCAATTCCGACTCGTTTTTCTCGTATATGAAACTCCGCGTCTCCGCGTCTCTGCGGTAAAATCATATTGTGAACAAAGAACTCGAACTTTGGCAGTTCATTGCTGATCGTCTGCATCTTGGCGAGAGCATAGTGTTGCTTGTCGTGGCCGAAAGTTCGGGCAGCAGTCCTGGGCGTGCTGGTTACAAAATGGCTGTTGCCGCTGACGCTGAACTTTGCGGAAGCATCGGCGGCGGCGTGATGGAGGTCAATCTCGTCGAACAAAGCCGCCATTTGCTGGGAACGCAGGCACCCTTGCCTGCATCGCTGCAAAGCATCGAAAAAAACTCCCCTCCTTACGAAGGAGTGGTGGCAGCTGCTTCGGCTGACGGGGTGGTTCTCTCTGTTACCGATCGAGTGTCCGAAGAAACAGAGCCGCGCGCCATCAGTGCACCTAATAATGACTTAGAGAACCACCCCCCGGCTAAAGCCTTACTCCTCCTTCGTAAGGAGGGGAGTTGGGACGGCTCTCATCTAATCCACCAAGTACACCAAAAAAACTCACCTGATTCGTCCGGCATGATCTGCTCCGGCAAACAGACCGTCATCTTCCGCCTTCTCACGTCCGAAGATACTGCGACCGTTGACGAGATTCTTGTTTTGATCGAGAAAGGCCAGAACGCATTTCTTAAAATTACGCAAAGAGAAATTCTTGTCAGCACCGCGAGCGGTAGCGACCAGGTTGGTTTTGACTTCCCTCCTTCGAAAAGAGAGGTTGGCGCCGCATTCTGCTACACCGAACGCATCGGTCTCAAAAACGATCTCTACATCATCGGCGGCGGTCATTGCGCTCTTGCGTTGAGCGAGTTGATGTCTAAAATGGATTTCCGCATTTCACTTTTCGACGACCGCCCCGATCTGAACACAATCGAAAAAAACCGCTTTGCTCACGAGATAAAGATCATTGAAAGCTATAACAAAATTGGCGATCTAATTCCAACTGGTTCAAATACTTACGTAGTTGTGATGACACTGGGGTACGCTTCGGACGAGGTCGTGATCCGTCAGTTGATCGATCATGACTTTAAATATTTCGGCGTCCTTGGCAGCAAGGCCAAGATGAAAACTCTTATGGCAAGCCTACGAAAAGAAGGTTTCTTCGCTGAACGTCTTGAACGCATTCACACGCCCATCGGCCTCTCCATCAACAGCCGCACACCTGAAGAAATCGCTATCAGCATCGCCGCCGAGATCATTTCAGTCAAAAACGCTAAGTAATTACCAAAAACTTGGCGTACTTTACATGGCAAAAGTGTGATTCGAGTTACATATGTCAAAGGCTGTCAGAGCAGATTGAAGGGAGCATTTATTCCCTTCTCGGCGGACGAGATGGGAACAAATTCTCTTCTATGGTGTCTAACCAAATTAAGAACTCGCCCGCTGCTGCAGACGGTTCTGACAAGAAGGTTGGCACCGGAGACGAAACAGGAGGATTTGAAATGTTTGATAAATTGATCGAATCGGATTCGCAAAAAGCCGAGTTCAAAAACCGGAGCCGCTACTTTATGGTGTCAACGATGATCGTTGCGATACTTGCCGTCTCGGCTTTTATCGTCAGCCTCTATGCCTCGGACATAGACATCGCCGCATCTCAGCTGGATATTACCGAGCTGCTTGCACCGATAGCGCCGGACGCACCCGAACCCCCAAAGCCTGCACAACAAACACAAACGACACGAGAAAGCCAAAGCGAACCAAGCCGTTCGAAGATGGCCCGCGTGGACGAACCAACAATCGTTCCTACGGAGATATCTACCGCACCAAATCCTCAGTTGGCCCGCCTAAATGATCGGTTTGATCTGAAATTGCCGGAAGGTCCCGGTTCGGGCGATCCCGGGAATATAAACAATGTTGAAAGTCCGATTGGCACCAGCTCCGCGGTTTCCTCGTCGGAACCGGTTGAGGAAGTAAAAACGCCTGAACCGCCGCCGATCAGAAAGATCGAACCAAAACCGCCTGTTCAGACGAAAGGCGTTGTAAACGGTATCGCAACCCATCTCCCAAAACCGCCATATCCAGCTGTCGCAATCGCGACAAATGTTCAGGGCAGCGTGGACGTACAGGTTATGATCGACGAAAGCGGCAAGGTGGTCTCTTCAAAGGCGATCAACGGCCACCCGCTTTTACGGTCGGCAGCCGAACGAGCCGCGTGGAGCGCTAAATTCAAGCCGACGCTGCTTTCCGACCAGCCCGTAAAAGTAACGGGCGTGATCGTTTACAAATTTGCCAGAAATTGAGAACGGATAAATACGGTATTTTCAGGCAGGCTTTATGTCTGCCTTTTTTGCTGCCCGAGGAACTCGATCAAGCCGTTAGTATCAAGGTCGTAGATCGGCACGGGGAATTTCGATCGAAGCTCGTCGAACGTCATGCCGTCTAGAAGTATAGGCTCGTCGGACTTTATCGTGTGTTTCGGAATGATCGCAAAATCGCCGATGATCTGATCCTTGATCGCAAGATAGTCCTGTCCGGTAAGAAGTCCCGCGACTGCGACATCGCCTCCGAAATATGTGTTGGGAACGGCAAGGACATTGAGTTTTGTTCTTTGTAGTTTGTTGTATTTCGCGATCTGCTCTGAAAGTATCGGTGCAAACATTTCACCGGTCAGAATCGTGCCGTCCAAGTCAGTAACACCTGCGGGTTTTGATTTTATATTTTTGGTTTTAGATTTTGGATCGACTTTTTTCGTCGGCTTTATTGCGAAGCTGTGCGTTCGGCCATCGAAGAAAGCCCCACCCGTTACCGCAGGCAGTACGGACCTTCTCTGTGCCTCTGTGCCTCTGTGGTGAAAGAGCTTATCGAAAGCCGTCAGAAATGAACGTACCATCCCCACGCCGTCTTCGATCTGAGGATAATTCCCATAGTGCCTTCGCGACGGTATATCGACACCGGCTTTGATGTAAATTTCATCGCCGAGAAATGCAAACGTCACGCCGAGCGTTTTGCGAAATTCTTTTTGGATCCTTTCTACATCGCGAATAGTTTGCCGGCAAAATTCAGAAGTGACGCGAGTCAGACGATCGTCGGTGTTATATCGTGTCAGCGCCACGGGCACGACCGCCGTGCTTACAACCTTCGGATAATGACCTGCAAGATCGCGTAGAGTTTTCTCCAGTTGTTTTCCGTCGTTGATCTCCGGACACAGAACGACCTGCGCGTGAAGCTCGATGTCGTTGTCCAAAAGCTGTTTTAGTTTGTCGGAAATATCAGCTCGTTTTTCATCAACGCCAAGCAGATAAGCCCTTGTTTTCAGGTCGGTTGCGTGAACCGACACGTATTGCGGAGAAAGGCGTTGCTCGATGATGCGGTTCATCTCGTCTTCCGTTATCGAACTCAGCGTCGTGTAGTTGCCGTAAAGAAATGAAAGCCGAATGTCTTCGTCGCGAACGAATAACGACGGACGAGCTTTTTCGGGATTTCCTTTGCAGAAACAAAAAATGCACTCGTTTGCGCACTGACGCGGCACGATCTGCTCGAACATCAAACCGAAGTCTTCGCCTTCTTCGCGGTCAAGTTCGACATCCCAGGTTTCACCATTCGCTTTTTTTACCTGAAAGGTCAGCTCCGTTTCGCCGGCCGTCTGGAAACGAAAGTCGAGATAATCGCGCACGGTACGGCCGTTGACCCTAACGATCCGGTCGTTCGGCTCCAGTTCCAGCTCTTCGCCCAGGCTTTCCCGAGTTACTTCGGTTATTATCACACCCGGCCGCCGTAGCTGCGTAACCGCCGGTGTAACTGCAAATTCGTACATCGCTAAATAAGTTTCTTAGTGTAAGTTCATTGACAAAAGGTTGGCAAGTTATTTAATCTCGAAAGCGCCTTCGGCTCCACGAATGCAAGTAAGATGAAAACGATTGTAGTTGCAGATGACAGTTCTTCGATTCGCCGTTTTTTGGAAGTAGTTCTGAATAAAGCCGGCTATAATGTGTTCGTCGCCGAGGATGGCCGCCAGGCATTAAAATTAGCTCTCGAAAACGAGATCGATGCCGTCGTTTCGGACAGCATGATGCCGCATTTGACCGGTAACGAGCTTTTCGGGATCTTAAGGACCGATCCGGAAAAGAAAACTCTTCCAATGATAATGATAAGCGGGCTTTCCACCGAAAATGGCGGCAAGCCCGATTCATCAAACGCAGATATTTTCCTCGAAAAAGATGCCAACCTCAGAGAAAATCTGCTTTCGGCTATCCAAAGACTTTTCTAAGCGGCCGAAGCAGCCTTCAAATCGAGCAGGCTTTCCAGCGGCGTGTACTCAAGATTCTGCGACGTCGCTACAGCTTCGTATGTAAGCTTTCCTGCATAAGTATTCACGCCTTCGCGAAGTCCTTCGTCATCCTGTATAGCTTTTTCGAATCCCTTATTGGCAAGGTCGAGTGCATACGGAAGGGTCGCGTTTGTTAAAGCAAACGTCGACGTACGCGGAACCGCACCAGGCATGTTCGCTACGCAATAATGAAGAACGCCTTCTTCGTAATATGTTGGGTTTGAATGAGTTGTCGCGTGGGTGGTTTCGAAGCATCCGCCCTGATCCACGGCAACGTCCACCAAAACCGCGCCGTTCGGAATAAGCTTCAACATATCACGAGTAACAAGTTTCGGCGCGGCGGCGCCGACAACCAGAACGGCTCCGATTACAAGGTCCGCATGAGAAATGGCTTCTTCGATGGCGTAACGTGACGATGTAAGCGTCTGAACTTTGGAAAGAAAAATATCGTCGAGCTGGCGAAGACGATCGAGATTCCGGTCGATGATCGTCACCTTGGCACCTAAACCGACTGCCATTTTCGCCGCTTCGGTACCGACAATGCCGCCGCCGATAATTACAACATTTGCCGCCGGAACCCCCGGAACGCCTCCGAGCAAAATGCCGCGGCCGCCGTTCATTTTTTCAAGGTACGTCGCCCCGACCTGCACCGACATGCGGCCCGCGACCTCCGACATAGGGGTCAAATGCGGTAAACGGCCGTGTTTATCGACGATGGTTTCGTACGCGACGCCCGTAACCTTTCGCTCGAGCATCTGTTTGGTCAGTTCAAACTCCGGTGCCAAGTGCAGGTATGTAAAAAGAAGCTGATTCTCACGCATCCGCGGATATTCCGGGGCGACGGGCTCCTTCACCTTCACGATCATATCGCCCGTCTGCCAAACCTCATCCGCCGTGTCCAGAATCGTCGCCCCGGCTTTCACATACTGCTCATCGGCAAAGCCCGATCCCTCGCCCGCCGACTTTTGCACATAAAGCGTGTGCCCCAACCCAACCAAAGCATGCACCCCGGCCGGCGTCAGCCCGACACGATATTCGTTATCTTTTATCTCTTTCGGTAATCCGATCTTCATTTAATGACTCCTAATGTTTTATAGGGATAATAAATCGTTATTAAGGCGAAATTATAAAGCGTTTTTGTATTTAACTAAAATGCGATAAATGGGTTTTGTTGAAGACTAGATCGCTTAGCTTCCCCACATTTGGCACATGTATATTAATAGTTCGGGGTCGTTTCTCGTGTCGACCTAATCCCACACACCCATATTGAGCTATGAATGATGCAAGGAAAACGTTAAAATGCTTAACGACTCGGCCGAAATGCAGTCTATGCGAATGAAATCCAAGTTCAGTCCATCGAGATATTTTCTCACGAGCATTATTCTTTACTTTTCCGCAGTCGGAATGGCGGCACAAGTGCCGCCGAAGGATGAGGCCTCAAAATCTTCTCTTCTGATCAAATCTAACGTTTTGATTGTAGACGCTGCGGGACAGTATGCCGATGATGTAGGCGCCTCAGATATCAAGCTTTTTGAGAACGGAATCGAGCAGAAAATCACCTATTTTGCGAAAAAGGAACCGGGATCGAGGATTTGCATTGTTATCGACAACAGCGGATCGATGAATTATAAACAGAGCCTCGCTTCGTCTATCGGGAAAGCCATCGTTGATAATCTAGGAACCAAAGATGAGAGTATGCTGATAAGATTCGTCAGCAGGGACAAGATCACGATTGAAGAGAAGTGGACTACAGACAAAAAGCTCATGCGCGAGGCTTTGGACAATCTCTTTATTGAAGGCGGCCAGTCGGCCGTGATTGATGGCATTTACCTAGCACTTGAAATGATGCTAAAGAGTGAGAGCGAGGCAAAATCGAAACGGCATGCAATTGTTGTAATTACAGATGGTGACGACCGTGACAGTTATTTCTCAATGAAAGATCTGCGAAAGCTTTTTGGCAACACAGACGTGCAAATCTTTGCTCTAGCCTTTACCGACGGAATCAAAGATCCGCCGAATGACATGATGATAAAAAAGGACCGGAAGCGAGAGGCCGAGAAGCTTTTGCGTTCGATAACCGGTGGAACGTCGGGTATACCCTATTTTTTTGACGAAACGTTCACTCAATCGACCATTACCGAAGCCTTGAGATCGCTGTTGATCGAACTGAGATCGCAATTTGTCATCGGTTACACCCCAAACAACAAAAAGAACGTACCTCGCAACCTGAGCATTATAGTTTCCGATGCCCAAAAGGCAGGAAAAGAACTGGGATAATCAGAGCCAGTGGAACACTTCCTTTTAACTGAGGAAGCTCTCGCGATTGTGGTTCTTTACATGGAAGCAATTACTGATTTGATCTCGCCGTACGAGTAATCTTCGCCAAGGAATTCTTTTATCGGCGACAGTGCGTCGGTGTCGTTGAATTTTAGGATGGCGTTACGGATCGGTTCGACTTTGTGTGATGGAACCAGCTCATCGAGTTGGACCTCGCCTGAGGCGATGAAGCGTGCGAGGTGGCCTTCGACGGTCGAGGGTTGAATGCCGCGGGCCGCCGCGATCTCAGCAACGGATTTTCCTTCGCGGAACATGTCGAGCGAAATGCGGTATGTATCCTTGCCGTCGGCGTCGCGTTTTGTACGCTGCGCACGTTGGCGTTTTGGCGATTTTAGATCGATGCGGGATGCTAGATTGATCGCTACGCAATAGGATTTTATCTCGCGCAAAAATGCGGCTCCGTACTTTTCAAATTTCAGATCGCCGACGCCCGAGATTTTCTTTAGTTCCCAATCGCTTTGCGGCAGATATGTTGCCATCTCGACCAGCGTCGCGTCGGAGAACACGACGTATGGCGGCACGTTTTCGCGGCGGGCAAATTCCGTGCGTAGAGATCGCAAAATGTCGAACAATTCCTGAATATAAGGCAGAGAAACATCGGCGACGAGATTCGCCTTCTTTTCTTCGCGGGCCGTTACCTTGATAAGTTGAACGGTCGAGTTGCCCGCCAGCACGTCGCCGCTTTTTTCGGTTAGAACGATAACGGGATACTGCCCTTCGGTTTGAGCCAGATAACCCTGTGCGATCAGATCTTTAAAGTGATCGAACCAGGCGTTCTTCGAAATCTCGGCTCCGACGCCATAGGTTTTCAGGTTCTTGTGCTCGTCGCGGATGGTCTGCACCTGCGATCCGCGAAGAAAGTCGATCAGATAAGTTAACCCGAAACGCTGTCCCGTTCGGTACACGGCGCTCAAAGCTTTTTGAGCTATCACGGTCCCGTCGAATCTTTCAAAGTTGGTCGTGCAGTTGTCGCAGTTTCCGCAATCTTCGGTCAGTTCTTCGCTAAAATAATTGAGCAGAAACTTTCTGCGGCAGGTTTTAAGGTCGCCGAATTTGCCCATCAGATCGAGCTTTTTCAGCATTATCTCGGACTGTGAGGCGTTGCCCTCGACCTCGGCAAATCCTTTCAACTTAATAACATCGGCCCAGCTAAAAAACAGGAGTGCCTCGCTTTGCAATCCATCGCGGCCCGCACGGCCGGTTTCCTGGTAATAGCTCTCGATATTTTTCGGCATGTCCATATGAACGACGAACCGCACGTTGGATTTGTCTATGCCCATGCCGAACGCTATCGTCGCGACGATTATCTTTGCTTCGTCCGTCAGAAATAAGTTCTGATGCCGGTCTCGATCTCGTTTTTCCATACCGGCGTGATACGCGAGCGCGCTGAAACCTTCATCGCGGAGATCGGCCGCCAAACTGTCAACCGAACTACGGCTTAGGCAATAAATGATCCCACTCTGGTCTTTCCGTTCGGAGAGAAAATTTATCAGCCCGCCGTAAGAATTTCGCTTTGGCTCAACAGCGTAAGATATATTCGGGCGATTAAAGCTTGATACGAACAGCTCGGCATTATTTAACTCAAGCCGATCGAAAATGTCCTTGCGGACCAGCTTGTCGGCCGTCGCGGTCAGGGCGATTAGCGGAATTTTGGGAAACTCTCTTTTTAAAGCGGCAAGCTTTAAATATTCGGGGCGGAAATCGTGCCCCCAGCTTGAAATGCAGTGAGCCTCATCTATCGCAAACAGTGAGATGTTGATGCCGCGAAGAAAGTCCAGAAACTGGTCGCCGCTTTGCAGCAAGCGTTCGGGTGCGACGTAAAGCAATTTCAATTTCCCGCTCCGCACGTCACGAAAAACCTGCACCTGCTCAACCGCCGTCTGCGTCGAATTCAAAAACGCGGCCTCAATCCCATTAGCCCGCAACGCATCGACCTGGTCCTTCATCAACGCAATAAGCGGCGAAACAACAACCGTCAATCCGTCAAACATCAACGCCGGTATCTGATAACAAAGCGATTTGCCCCCACCCGTCGGCATCAGAACGACGCAGTCTTTGCCTTTCAGAACCGCACTAATAGCAGCCTCCTGATTCATCCGGAATGAATCGTAGCCGAACCGATGTTTAAGAATTTTCCTTGCCCTGTCGAGTGTCATGAGAGATTAGGGAGAATTTTATACAAATTCAAAAGCGACTTCGAGCCTTCTGTTAGGCTTTCGTCCCGAAATGCAAGCTTTGTCAGCACATAAAAGTCCTCGGCGGCAAGGTCAAGTGCCTTAACCGCCGTGATGAATCCGTTCATATAACGGAGGAAGCCGGTTGCTATTGCTTCCGGTTCTGACTAAATTTCAACCGCGTCGATCTGGGCTTTTTGCAGCTTGCCGGAGTAGTCGACGTACAGGGCTTTCCATTCGCTGAAGATATCAAGAACCTGTGTACCCGCTTCGCGGTGGCCGTTGCCGGTGCCTTTGGTGCCGCCGAACGGGAGGTGCACTTCGGCTCCGATCGTGGCGGAGTTGACGTAGCAGATGCCGGTGTAGAGTTCTTGCATCGCGTGGAAGGCGTTGTTTACGTCCTGTGTGTAGATAGCGGAAGAGAGGCCGTATTTGACGCCGTTTACGATGTCGATGGCTTCGTCGAGCGTGTTGAACGGGATGACGGCCGTGACGGGGCCGAAGATCTCTTCCTGTTCGATGCGCATGCCGGATTTTACGTCGGTGAAGACGGTGGGCTCGATGAACCAGCCCTTGCTGTAATCGCCTTTTGTCAGGCGGTTGCCGCCGCAGGCGAGCGTGGCTTTGTCAACGTTTTTGCCGATATGAACATAGCCAAGAATCTTTTGCATCGCATCTTCATGAATTACCGGGCCAACCTCAGTTTTCGGATCGAGGCCGTTTCCGACGCGAAGCTGTTTAACACGCTCTACCAGCTTTTGCGAGAACTTTTTATAGACCTTTTTGTGAACGACAAGCCGAGACGAAGCCGTGCACCGCTGACCGCTGGTACCGAATGCGCCCCACAGGCTGCCTTCGACCGCGTTATCGATATCGGCGTCGTCCATGACGATGATTGCGTTTTTGCCGCCCATTTCCAGCGAAACGATTTTATTATCGCGGGCGCACTGCTCAGCGATGATGCGGCCCGTGTCGGTCGAGCCGGTAAAGGAGATCAACCGCACGTCTTTGTGTCCGACCAGTGCCGGTCCTATATCGGAGCCATGTCCGTTTACAAGGTTCACTACGCCTTTCGGGATTCCCGCCTTCTCGCAAGCTTTTACCAAATTCAACGCTGAAAGCGGTACGTCTTCGCCTGATTTGAGAACAACTGTGTTGCCGCAGACCAGTGCCGGGATCAGCTTCCACGCCGGAATAGCCATCGGGAAATTGAACGGCGTGATCAGACCGCAGATGCCGACCGGCTGGCGGACGCACATGGCAAATTTGTTCGGCATTTCCGCCGGGGTGGTGAAACCGTGCAAGCGGCGTCCTTCACCGGCCGTGTAATACGTACAGTCAATAGCTTCCTGTACGTCACCGCCCGCTTCCTTCAAGACCTTGCCCATCTCGCGGGTCATCTGACGCGTGTATTCGTCCTTGTGTTCGCGAAGTATCTCTCCAAGATTGAACAGCAATTCGGCTCGTTTCGGCGCCGGCGTCCGGCGCCATTTCGTCGCTGCATTTTTGGCCGCATCGACAGCACGGTTTACGTCTTCTTCATTCGACTTGGGAAAACGGCCAACTATATCTGTTGTATCCGCAGGGTTTATGTTGTCGAACCATTCGCCTGACGCTGCTTTAACCCATTCGCCGGCAATAAAATTATGATAGGTCTTGGTTGATGATCTTGATGATTTTTTTATCTTAGCTTCTTTTGCTTTAGCCATATATGATTAGTCTAAAGTCCAAAGTAAAAAATCCAAAGTCCTGATCGAATCTTCCGACTTTGGGCTTTGGATTTTAAACTTTGGACAATTTGCTATTGAACCGTAAATTGTACGATTTTTAACTCCGAATTCTGAGTGCGTGGATTAAACACAGAAACGTGCAGCACCACTGCATCTCCCTTTCTTAATTTCTTTACTGCTTCGGCGAATGCTTTTTCGTCGCCCACCGGAACCCGATTGATCCTTTGAATCACGTCTCCTTCACCGAGAGCTTCCGATCCGGTCGAGGCTTTTACATCCGCGATGAAACTGTCCGGGTTGATCTCTTTTACGACGAGCCCTTTTTGGCCTTCGAGTTTGTAAGTCGCCGCAAGCTGCGGCGTAAGTTCCGCCAGGGTGAGTCCGAAAGGCTTAGCATCTAGTTTCGCCCGATCCGCTCCAGATTTAGGAGGGTTGTCATCATCGCCTGATCTTTGGTTCGGAATCGGTCTCTCGCCAAGTTTCAGTGAAATCGTCTTGCGATCCATCCGGGCGCCGTCCTCGCGAAGGAATGAAACGCTGACTGTCTTTTCCGGAGATGTTGCAGCGACTTTTGCGATCAGGTCTTGGGCACTTACGACCGGCGTACCATCAAATTCCGTTATTACATCGCCGACCTGAATACCAGCGACAAACGCAGCGGCAGCTTTGTCCCGAACGTCGGTTACAATTGCTCCTCTGGCTTCTTTAAGTCCGTAAACTTTTGCAAACTCAGGCTTTACCGAATCAAGCAACACTCCCAGGTAACCGCGTCGAACCTTGCCGAATTTAACTATTTGCTCGTATACGCTTCCCGCTTCGCGCGATGGCAAAGCAAAACCGACGCCGTTATAGTCACCGGTTGTGGTCGCTATCTGTGAATTGATCCCGATGACCTCGCCGTCCAGATTAACTAGCGGCCCACCCGAATTTCCTCTATTTATTGCAGCGTCTGTCTGAATGAATCGTTGAAACACGGATGCATATGGCGTAGCACGTTTGATCTGGGAAATAATGCCGGCGGTTACTGTACGATTTAGCCCAAACGGAGAGCCGATAGCGAGCACCCACTCGCCGACGCGGGCCCTGTCTGAATCGCCGAGTTTTACAAACGGAAGATCGCGGCCGGCGTCTATCTTCAAAACTGCTACATCGGTCTCGTCATCCGTTCCGATTATTTTTGCCGGAAATTCTTCGCCGGAGTCGAGCCTGATCGTTATTTTCACAGCGTCGTCGATGACGTGAGCATTTGTAAGTACATACCCGCTCTTGTCAACAATGAAACCGCTACCGACGGAATATGCCGGGCGACGCGGCATTTGGCGTCGGAAGAAATCCATGATGTCGTCCGAGTTTCCCGGAGTCACATTCCCTCGAGAGGTTATTTCAGGTGCCTTCACTTTTGTGTCGATGCTCACAACTGCAGGCTCGACCCGCTTCGCTACCTCGGCAAAGGAATCTGATATGCGGGCTGCCGCGCTATCACCGTTTCGATCGCCTGTTTGCGTGACCTGCGCCTTGACGGCCGTCGCCATTGAGGTAAACAGTGCAAGCGTGATGACAAATGTTATTGTTCGGGGAGTTTGCGGAAGAGTGTTGCTTCTTGGTTCAAACATAAATACTTCTCCTAAAACCTTCGACTCCGCTGAGCTTCGACTATGCTCTAAATTATAGCAAAAACGAGCAAACCTCGCCGATTTTTTCCAAGATAGGTTGCGGGTTTATGACATTGACAGCAGAACTTTTAATACTCCTTTCGTACCGGCACGTCGAAAGGCCTCCACGCCTCGGGCGAGCGGAAGTTGTTCGCTAATAAGGTCATCGACCTTGACCGATCGCGACTCCAACAACTGAATTGCGGGGGCAAACATACCGCATCTGGAACCGACAACAGTTATTTCATCAACGACTACGCGTCCGGCTTCCCATGTCGGCAGTCCGTGAAAAGTTGATTTCAACACGATCTTTCCTAGTGGCCGGACAAGATTCAATGCCATCGCAAAACCGGATTCGGAGCCGCTTGCTTCTACCACGACACCAAAGGCTTGCTTCAATCCTGGTGCCTGCTCCACCAAAACACAGTCGATTTCTCGATTGCCCGGAAGATCGAGTTTTTCCCGATGCTTTCCAATAAGTGTTGTGTTATCTGTCTTTAGAGCGAGTGCACGGGCGCACAAAATTCCGAGTTTGCCGTCACCGATCACGGCGACGTTCATTCCTTGTTGGATGTCGGCGCGTTCGGTAATTCCAAACGCGGCCGCAAGCGGTTCAACGAAGACGGCTTGATCGTCTGAAACTGAAGCCGGAACTTTGAGAAGATTATTGGCCGGCAGAGTTAGAAATTCCGCGTGGGCTCCGTCCCGTCCGTGAATGCCCAGAACCGTGCGTTCCGGACAGTGGCGCGAATCGCCTGAAATACACAGTTTACATTTGCCGCAACCGACGTTTATCTCCCCCACAACCCGTTTCCCGACGATTTCTGGATTGGTGTCAGAGCTTTCGACAACTCCTACAAACTCGTGACCGATCGTGCCGCTAAAACCAGCGTAGCCTCGGACGATCTCGAGGTCAGTGTTGCAAATGCCCGACTTAACCACGCGAACCACAGCCTCATCGGCAAATTCCGGAATTCCGACATCCGATAGTTTGAGTCCGTTTTCAGATACTCTAAGGGCTTTCATCTAGTATTTTTAGAACCTGCCATTCAAAACTGATCAAATCTTTGATAAATTCGCTAAAATTTACTTTTTTAGCCGTGGAACTTATACTCTTCAAATTAGAGATTATCAACTTGTAAATAGAATATGAAATTTGAAGTTATCCGTAACCTGTTACTAATTACCGCCTTCGCGGCTGGTGGCGTTGTATTTGTTGCGTGTGGCAGCTCTGGCTCTGTCATTCCAGGTTCCGACACCCCGACAGCGGCTTATAAACGGTTGTACTCAGCCGTAAAAAGCAAAAATACCGAATCGATCAAATCGAATCTGACAAAAAAGAGTCAGGATTTCGCAGTTTCGGTGTCGCAGAGAAACAACACGCCTATCGAAAAGGTATTTGAAAATGGGTTCACTGCTACCACGTTTGCGGAATCGCTGCCGGAAATTCGTGATGAACGAATAAGCGGCGACATGGCAAACGTCGAGGTTTGGAACTCGAAAGACAGCATTTGGGAAGATCTGCCCTTCATTCTGGAAGACGGAGCCTGGAAACTTGCTGTTGGTGATCTGTTTGCCGGCACCTTTAAATCTCCGGGCAAGGGCCGGGCGGCAAAAGAAGCGGAAGCGGCAAATGTAATGTCTAATACGATGAAACAGATCGAGCCGCCTTCGAACTCCAACCTGGGTGCGATAGTCGGTCCTGCGAATTCCAACACATCAAATTCCGGCAAATGATCGAGTTTGGTGAAATTAGAGCCGTGGTCGAACTTTATGAAAAACACGGTTGGATGCCGCGAAGGGTGATCTTGACTGCTGCGTCCGCCGGCCGTGTTGAAGGTGAACTCAGGTCCTTTCTTCCTGATTGCGGTTTCACGAACGGCGATGGCGATATTGACGCTATTTGGTTTTCCCGCCGTTCGCTGGACGATTCCGAGTCTTGGGAATTGCGACGCCTTTCGGGAACACCATACGCTCTTGTTATAAGCCTTTTGGACGAATCTCCGCAAGATGTTCGAGAAGAAACGTTGAAAGAAACAGAGACTGAAATGTTTGCTCGGTCAAGGATATTGAGTGGCCATTAGTTTTTTCGAATTTTTCTCTGCACAAAATAGCCGTTTCTGTATTATATTTGCTTAACGCAGCAGTTTTGCTTGACAAGATAACTGCGTGATAGCAAACTTTAGTTGCTAAGATGATGATAAAAGACCTCGGTCCCGCCGTCGTAAGTATTTGGGAAGGCCTGCGGCCGATAACAAAAAAAATGCTCGTCGGAGTTCTTCAGTCGAGCGGCACCATACCAACCAATAATCCATCGCAAACGTTTTCTTACGACGCTCACGCGGACTGGGAGTTGAGCAGACTTCTATCTGTTCTTGACGAACAAACGAATCGTCCTTCGACTAAAGAGGTTACCAGACGTTATGAAATAGCGCAGCTTGCGGAGACTTGCGTAAAGGTTCTGGAAGCCCAGTCTGGTTCGGCTGAAGTTTTTATCCAGCTTGCCACGCGTGCCATAAAACAGCACGACTACAACAAGCTTGACAAGCTCTCGGACAGGTTGATGGAACGTTTTTCGGCCGGAGAAATTGCCGAAGTCGTCCGGCAAACTGAAATGCCGCAGATTCGCGCGATCGCATACGAAACGCTGGCATTGCTGCCCGTGGCGACGATAGCGCCATTGCTTGAAGATCCGCTGTATGCGGACATTGCGGCGGCCTCGCTCGAACAAAAAGCCTACGAGTACGATTCGGAAGAGGCGAGAGACTTACTTGATCAGCTCGACTCGGAAACTGAGATCGAAGGCGATTAGCACGTTCCGTTAAAAGAAATATAAAAACATGAGACTGGCCTGATCCATCTCGTGTTTTTTTTGCGATCTTACAATCTCTAGCTGGCTGAGGTCGCTTCCGTTTGGCTTGTCTTAACACGGTTCGAATACATCGGGAATCTTGCGGTTAATTCGGCCACTTCCTGCCGCACCTTCTTTTTAACCTCATCCGATTCCGGCTCGTGAATTATCGAAGCGATCATTTCGCCGATGGCGTGCATTTCAGCTTCTTTCATTCCTCGCGTCGTCAAAGCCGGTGTTCCGAGCCGGATTCCAGATGCCGTGAACGGCTTCTGGGTATCGAAAGGAATCGTGTTCTTGTTCACCGTAATATTAACTTCGTCGAGAGCTTTTTCAGCCGCCTTTCCGGTAATGCCATTGCCGTCCATAAACACATCAACTAGCAGTAGATGATTGTCCGTTCCGCCCGAAACGAGCCGTAGGCCTGCGCTAGAAAGCGTTTGCGCCATCGCCCAGGCGTTATCTATTATCTGCTGTTGATATGCTTTGAAATCAGCCTGTAAAGCCTCGCCGAACGACACTGCTTTCGCCGCGATGATATGCACCAGCGGCCCGCCCTGAACCCCTGGAAAAACGCTGCGGTCAACATCTTTCGCAAACTCTTCGCGGCACAGGATCAAACCGCCACGCGGCCCGCGAAGCGTTTTATGCGTCGTCGTTGTGACAAATTCACAATGCGGCACCGGCGACGGATGCAATCCAACGGCAACCAATCCCGCGATGTGGGCGATGTCAGCCATCACCTTCGCCCCGACGCTTTGCGCGATCTCGCCAATGCGTGCAAAATCCATCGTCCGAGGATATGCGGACGCGCCGCAGATCAGCAATTTCGGACGGCTTTCCTCTGCGATCTTTTGCAGCTCGTCATAATCGATCTGCTCGGTGTCTTTGTTGACGCCGTAATCCGCAACCTTGTAATTGATGCCGGAAAAATTCAACGGATGCCCGTGCGTCAAATGCCCGCCATGCGACAAATTCATCCCCAATATCTGATCGCCATGCTCAAGCGCCGTCAGAAGCACAGCCATATTCGCCTGAGCGCCCGAATGCGGCTGCACGTTAGCATGTTCGCACCCGAACATTTCCTTCGCCCGGTCGATCGCCAACTGCTCGACAACATCCGCAAACTCGCACCCGCCGTAATACCGCTTGCCGGGATAGCCCTCCGCGTACTTATTCGTAAAAACCGTGCCCATCGCCTGCAACACCGCCTCGGACACAAAATTCTCCGACGCGATCAGCTCAAGCCCATCCGTCTGCCGCCGAACCTCTGCATCAATTGCATCGCTGATCAACGGATCAACTTCCGAAACGTTCGCTGTGAAAAAATCGTTCATTGTTCATCCAAATTCAATCGCACCAAATCGTCCGTCGATCCATTCTCTTTGTTTCCAAAAATCGAAATTAGACCGTAAAAAAGAATCGCGTAAAATCCGAGGTACAGGACGATCGCGTAATGTTCACGAAGCTGCAGCGACTCGTCCCTCTGTCGTTTTAACTGGCGCTCCAAATCTTCAATTCTATGGTGATGGTCTTTTAAGTATTTGACCTTGTCCGCCTCGCCCTCGATATTCTGAGGATATTTCAAACTTTCATCGAAATCATAGTATCGTCCCGCGTATGGCACCGTTACATACCAGAAACCGGCGGAAGCCACCACAACACATAATGCGATCTTCCTGATCAACTGCCTGTGCGGCTCCAGACTCTCCCGCATTTTTCCGCGAGACGCAATCGCCCAGAGAGCTATCGCTGGGACGCTCAAGACATAAACAATAACGCTCGACCAACCTAATTCAGACATCGCACATTCCTGTTAAATTCGGCCAGCCCAATCTTACTACTCTCCAATGTGACTGACCCTCGCCCGCAACCAGGTATCAATTTCATCAACCTTCCATTCATCCGATTCGATTGCGACCACCATCCGCACCATCTCGTCCGGTTCGTAAACCAGATCCAAACCATTAATGAAAAGAAAATTTCGCATTATGTGGGTCGCCGTTCGCTTGTTGCCGCCTCGCCATGGGTGATTCTTTATTAAACCAAAAACAAGTGACGCAGCTTGCCGAATAAGGTCCCCGTCCTGATAGACGGCGGTTTGTTTTGGCCGGGCAAGTGCCGATTCAATCAAATCGCGTCGGTCGATTCCAATGTGCGTTTCATTCCAGAACCACATCACCTCGAAATGCAGCCAAACGGCTTGGTCCAATTCAATATACCGAATACCGTCAGTCGCCAAGCTCTTTTAACCTCTGATGCACTTCCCTGTCTTTTTCCAATAGCTGCCTGCTTATCTCTCTTATTTCCTCAGAAGGCGGCCGAATAAAACTCGAATGTATGCCGCCATCTCTAATGGTCATGCTTACAAGGGTTTCTCTTGGAAGCCCTTCCCTATCGCAGATCTCGTCAGGTAGCTTCATCAACCAGGTATCTTGAGAGATTCGCTCTTTCGTCTTCTCTAACTCTAGAATTCCGGTCATAACGTGATTCCTCACCCAACAGTATACACTTCGAAATACCAGGTTCCAGCCGCCATACTTATCCCAAGAATCGTCTGAAGTCCTCCTCACCCAATACCTGAACCCCCAAACCCTCCGCCTTCGTTAACTTCGACCCGGCATCGCTTCCTGCAACGACGTAATCCGTCTTTTTACTGACCGACGATGACACGCGGCCACCGCGGTCTTCAATCAGTTTGGCGGCTTCGTCACGGGTGTAATTATCTAGCTTGCCAGTCAGGACAAATGTCTTGCCGACAAATCGTTCGTCGAGAGCGGCAGTCGAGGCTTCGTCCATTTCCATCACGACTCCGGCGGCTTTCAGACGATTTATCAGATCGACATTTTTTAGATCGCGAGACCATTCGTAAACGCTTTCCGCAACTGAAAGGCCTATTTCGTGAATGTCATCCAGTTCCTCAACCGACGACGACATCAGCCGGTCGATGGAACGAAAATGTTTGGCCAAATTTTTGGCATACCGTTCGCCAACGTGCCGGATATCGATGCCGTAAAGCAGCCGCTGAAGGCCGCGTGACTTGCTTGCTTCGATCTGCTCGATCAGATTCGTGCCGGATTTTTTAGCCATCCGTTCGAGAGCGGCGATCTGTTCAACGGTCAGCAGATAAAGATCGGCTACATCGCGGATCATTCCCGTATCAACGAGCGTGTTGATCAGCACATCGCCGAGGCCCTCGATGTCCATGGCCTTTCGCGACGCGAAATACCCAATTCGTCCCTTTATTTTCGCAGGGCAATCGGGATTCGTGCATCGGCGCACCGCTTCCCCTTCAGGTCGAACAGCGTCGAAACCGCAGACCGGACAAATTGTCGGAAACTCAAATTCCGTTTCGCTGCCGTCCCGTTTTGATTCGACCACGCCAAGCACCTGCGGAATGATCTCGCCGCTTTTTTCGATCTCGACCGTATCGCCGACCCTGATGCCGAGCCGCTTGATCTCGTCCTCGTTGTGCAGCGACGCACGCGAAACGGTTGTCCCCGCAAGCAGCGTCGGTTCGAGGATCGCTATCGGAGTAATCGCTCCTGTTCTACCCACGCTTACGTGAATATCGAGCAGTTTCGTATGTGCTTTTCTTGCCGGATATTTATAAGCTATCGCCCAACGCGGGGCTTTCGTGGTCGCGCCGAATTCCTGCTGCAACGCCGTCGAATTCACCTTTACGACGACGCCGTCGATCTCGTAATCAAGATCATCGCGTTTTGGTTCCATCTCGGCGATAAATGCCGCGAGTCCGTCAAAATCGGCACAAAGCTTTCTATGAGGATTTACGTTGAAACCGCTCCGTTCGAGCCATTCGAAATTTTCCCAATGTGTCGGAAACATCTTCTGATTGCCCCGAAACACATCGTAAGGAAACATATCCAGCCGGCGCGCCGCGACTATAGCCGAATCAAGCATACGGAGCGTGCCCGAAGCAGAATTCCTTGGATTTGCGAAAGTTTTCTCGCCCTGCATCTCAAGTTCGGCATTGTTCTTTGCGAATTGCGACCTCGAAAGAAACACCTCACCGCGAACCTCGGAATGCTCTGGCGAATCGGTTTTCAACCGCAATGGGATTGATTTTATCGTCTTTACGTTCTGCGTTACGTCGTCGCCTCTCTCGCCGTCACCGCGCGTAGCCCCGACTGTTAGAACTCCTTTTTCATAATGTAACGAAACGCTCAGCCCGTCGATTTTTAACTCTGCGACGTATTCAAGGTGTCTTCCTTCCGCCAGCTTTTCACATCGTTCGGTAAATGCCCTCAAATCGTCAAGATTGTATGAATTATCCAGCGACATCAACGGGACGGTGTGCGTAAACGGTCTCAAGCTGTCCGCTTTGCCGCCTATTCGCTGCGTCGGGCTGTCAGGCGTGATGAGTTCGGGATTTTCTTCTTCAAGCGCCTTCAGCCGCTCAAGAAGCTGATCGAACTCGAAATCCGAGATCTCCGGCTCTGCCTTCTGATAATAAAGGTCATTGTGCCGCTCGATCTCGGCCCTTAGCTTGTCGATCCCTGTCCTGGCAGATTCTACATTTTTCATTCATTTTCAAGAGAAAGCACAAGCTTTAATCCGTGATCGATCTGTTCCATCTCAGATCGTGTCACAACACCTATCAGATCAACAAGGTCCCTTTTATCAACCGTGTACAGTTGAGTTACATTCACGACTGATAGCTCTTTTACTCCGTTGGGTTTGGGGGTGAGCAAAACATTTCCGTCCATCTTCGCTAGCCTCAGATTTGTAGTCATGAGAGCGACAATGACCGTGTTTAGCTTCGTAATATTAAAGTGATTATCCTGAATAACAACCCCGGGACGCTGATATCCCGGAGTTGAACCGCGGGGATGACCTAAGTCGAGCCAATAGATCTGTCCGCGCCGAATCACCATTCAACTTCCCGCAGCTTCCTGAACGTGTATTCTCTAAGCACCGGATCAAGCGAAGTATCAACTTCTTCGCACACTTTGTTAATGCGTGCGATCATTGCCGTTTTGTCAAGATCTTCATTGAGCTTCTTTACTCCCATAGCGAAGACCGCGCTCCTTGATACCCTGAGTTTTTTTGCCAGCTTTTCGCTCAACTTAAATACATCATCTGGAACTGATATTGCAGTTTTCATAAAGTAAGTATAACCGCAGTTATACCGAAAATCAACCCATAAATTCCGCGATCAACCGATGAAAATGATGAGTTCCCTGCTCACGTGTCGGCGAATAACGGCCATGTGAATAGAATCGGGAGCGGATGCCTTTTTGCACCGATTCCACGACCGCCTCGTCTTCCAGTTCGACGCCATGCAGGTCGGCTCCGGCTCCGGTGTTCATCAAAGATTCGTCGCGAACGTAAGTCAGGAAATCCACGACAGACTTAGATGAAGTCACCGGCCGGACGATATTCACTGAGATTCCCCATGGGTAAAAATTGAACATCAGATTTGGAAAAATAAACAAATATCGTGCTGCGATATTTGACTGGAGCCCAAGCTTACCGTTTTCGTCGGACATATAGTGTTCACTCCCGCCAGTTACCACGGGCTGTTCCGACAAGGCAGTCTGCAAACTTGAATAACGAAAAGTCTCGGTAGTATATGTTCCGTAATCGACTATCTCGTTCAGCGAATGATGGACGAATGGTATATGAAATCCTTCGAGATAGTTTTCGCAATAGAGTGCCCAGTGAGCCTCGACTTCGTACTCACGTTTAGACACAAATTCCAAGCCATCTGGTTCGACATCTTCGAGTCTTGCCGCGGCATCGTTTACAAAATCTTCAAACGGGGCAACCGGATCAAGCGAAGCAAACATAAATCCGGCCCTTTCGGCAAATGGAACTTTCGAGAGGTTATCGGCTTCGCCCGGAAAATTTTCTACTCCTTCGAATTCCGGCATCGATAAAAACTTGCCGTCAAGCGAAAACCGTCGGCCGTGATAGTCACATCGTATCAGGTTTGCTTTGCACGGTTTCTCAACCAGTATTTTTCCACGATGCGTGCAGACGTTCGAAAGACATTCAACACTCTTTTCATTCTTGATCAGCAGTATCGGCTCGTCGAGAAATTCAGGCAGCAACGTCAACGGCTTTAGCACATTGACCTCTCCAGTGCTCCCTACAAACTGCCACGTCTTTGCAAAGATACGCTCTTTCGACAACTCAAAAAAACTCTCGTCGGCGTAAAAATTCGACGAAAGTGTTCTCGCCTTTCGAATATCGGAATCGATGCTGAAAATCGGCATTTCAATCTGTGTAAAGCAAGTATCTTGGACGTTCGTCTTCACGTAAAAAGCCGCGGCCAATAAGTCCTGAGGCGAACGCCGCCTCGAATTCGTCTTTTATTCGGTTCTGTTCGGCTATCGCAGCTTTCGGATCGCGATCTACAAGTCCCGACCAATCCGTGACCGTTTTTACTTCACGAACAGGCGTTTGCGATTCGTTAAATTTCTCTCCCGATGCTAGTTTAATTACCTTTTCGCTTTCAAGGTGCCATTCTGCAAACAAACGGTCGCTGGCAAGACCGATCGGTACCCCGCCGGTCGAATACGTTGTGTAATCTATTCCGTAAAAGTTCGGCTGATATTCGCTGACGATGGCACCGAGCTTTTCCAAGTTGAAATACGCGTTCCGTGCTTTCCACGGCTCGAAAGTCCATTTGACGAATTTCACTCCTTCGGCCAACGCACGTTCACGCTGTGCCCATTTCAAACGCCCGCCGATGCCAAAACTTTGAAAGGAAGATTTAACGGCAGTCATGTGCGAATAAAAAGCCTTTTCGCCTCTCAGAAACGCCGGTACGCTCAAAACAAACCCGACCAGTTCTTCGCCGTGAAATGCCCCGAGTATAAAACCACCGGCATTCTTCGTCACGATAAAATGTCTAACCGGGGAAATTTCTATTTCAGGCAAAGCGAAAACTTCGCGCTGCAGTTCGACACAACTCGCCATTTCGGCAAGCGTTTTGCATTCGCGAATCTCGATTTCCTGATTCATAAGGCCATTAAATAAACGCTGCCGCGCACCACTATGTTGAAACTTTCGCAATTTGTATCTGGGCTGTCAAATAGGCTATTTCACAAACAAACTTTCACAGCCGGGGCATCCATTCGGCGGATTTTTCGACGATAGTGCAACGTCCCGGCTTTCACCGGGAGCGGTGTGGAAATTGGGGCTTAACTTTCTCCCTTCAAATTTGTTATCATTTTAGCGGCACGTCTCGTCGATTCCATTCTTTTCCCGATCAAATGACGCCTCAAAAATCACTCGATCTCGTAGGTAATTTTCAAGAGCATCCGTTCGCCGAACTTCTTGTGGAAATCACGCAGGCGCGGATAAGCGGCTCTTTGCGCCTGACGAACAAGAACCAGAAGTCGATCATTTACTTTAATGCCGGACAGGTCGTCTACGGGGTATCAAATCTGGGGGCTCACCGTCTTTTTAACATAATTCTCCGGAACAAAAAGCTTGATAAAGCAGCCCTTACCCAATTCCCGAATTTTGCAAATGATATTGAACTTGCGGCGAGCCTGCAAGCTAAGCAGTTGATTTCGCGTGAAGACCTGAACTCAATGACAATCGAACAGATAGAGTCGATAATCGTCGATGCTCTCACGTGGGAAAACGGCGATTGGGTTTTTAGTCCGTTGGCCCGCCTTCGTTCAGACCTTATATATTACACCGATGTCCATAAGGTTTTGATTGATTATGCCCGATGTCTTCCGCTGCAGTCATTGTTCAATCGTTTCAAGAGCGTCCAGGAATCATTCCTGCTGGCTCAAAAAGGCAATGCACATCTGAGTTTACTTGCTCACGAGTCTTACGTTTTGGAGCGATTCAGCGAAAAGGCGATGAAGATTGAAGAACTAAGAGAACTAAGCAGTCTCCCGGAACAGGGACTTCTCCAGGCGCTTTATGTGCTTTGGCTTGGCGGCTTGGTTGTTCGGTTGAATTGGAACGCCGCATTTTCACTTGGAAAGATAACCGAAATTCAAACCGCAAGGATATCGCTTGTAAAAAATGCGCAGACCGTAAATGTTTCGGTGGCAGATGAGAAAACAGAAACTCAGTCCGCAGAACCTGAAATCATAGTACCTGAACCTGAAAAAGAAAAAACAAAACTGCCGGAAATCAAGATCACTCTTGTCGAATATCTGACGCGTGCTGAAAAGGCAGAGACGCATTACGACGTGCTCGGAATATCCGAAAAAGCCCAAATAACGGAAATTAAGAACGCGTATTTTGGTTTGGCGAAACTTTTTCACCCGGACAGGTACCACCGCGAATCCGAGACAGTTCTTCGCAAAATACAGGTGGCCTTTACGGGCATCGCCCAGGCGTACGAAACCCTGAAAAACGAGGATTCGAGAAACGCATACGACTACAAAATTCGCAAGGAACTGGATGCAAGAGAGGCTCGGCGAGCGGCAGGGCAGCCCGATCAACAAAACGAAAAGAGAGACATTCAGGCCGAACAGGGATTGGAATCGTTCGAGCAGGGTCTTTTGATGCTGAACGAGGAAGAATACAGTCTCGCGGCCACTTATCTTGCCCGTGCGGTCCACTATAGCCCTCAAAACGCTCTTTACCACGCGTACTACGGTCATGCCCTTTCGGCTGATGGAAACCAGAATCACAAGGCCGAATCGGAACTCGTTGCCGCCTCCAAACTCGATCCAAAGAACCCAAAGATACGGCTAATGCTTGTCGAGTTCTATATCGAAATGAAAATGAATAAGCGTGCCGAAGGCGAGTTAAAGAGATTTCTCGAGATCGCCCCGGATAATAAAGACGCGTTGAAATTGCTGGCCGGTTTGCAGGTTTAGCCGGGAGTTTCCACTTTTACAAATCGAATTGTTATAATCGGAATCGTACTTCGCAGGAATACTCAATATGCAGGTTACCGGTGCGGCACAATCGCGATTCGACGAGAAACTTTTGGAAATTTCCGCGGAAATGGACGCATTCGAAGGCTATGGACACGCCCACGGACTCCGAATTGCCGAGATCGCCGAAGCTATCGGGCAGCATTTTAATATGGCGGCCCATGATCGTTTTTTCATGCAGCAATCGGCGTTGATCCATGACATCGGCGAAGTTGCAATGAACCGCGCTTACATCCGGGAAAACAGGGTTTTGACCGACGCCGAGCGTTTCGATCTGCAGCGTCACCCAGTGATCGGCGAACAGGAAGCTGCCCGTATAGGGTTGTCACGCGGGGTCCAACTGCTGGTCCGCTGGCACCACGAGTGGTGGAACGGAAACGGCTATCCTGATGCATTAGCGGGCGAAGAGATCCCTTTGGCGGCCCGCATACTTCGCGTGGCGGACTGCTACGCGGCGCTTACGGAGGATCGTCCGCGCCGTTCGGCAAGACCCGACACGGAAGCCAGGCAGTATCTTACCGAATGGGCCGGAATCGAATTCGACCCGAAGATAGTTCGAGCATTTCTTTCGATGAACAGTTCCATTTATGCCGTAAGGACAAACTAAACTGCGATGGCAGGTTAGGCATTCAAGAATTTCCGGTTTCGATTAGATGAATCAACGCACAACAATTACCCCGACGAGCTGGCTCGCATTTGAATTGAATATTCTGAGACGCATGGAGTTTCATTCGGCTGCCATTCCGTTTGCAGGGAATCCGATTTTGGGGACGTATCTGAAACGCCGGTCAATTCGCGTGCTTGCAAACGATCTGCTTCAGTCTTCGTGGACAAAGGCACTTGCGACTGTACAAAACAACAGTGAAAAATTGTCGGATGATGACGTTAACGCTTTGCTCGAGGACGTATATGTTCCGAAGCATCGTCTCAATAATCAGGCGTTGAGAGACTGGTTCGGCGAAACCGATGCGTGGTGGTTCGACAACGCAAGACAAAACCTCGACAAGCTTCATTCGCCTTTCGCATTTGCGATCGGGGCTTCGCTGGTAATGGCCGTGGGCGATTACGCTCTTTCTTTCAACGACGAAACACGCGAGCTTCGCCAGCCGCTTTCGAATGTCTATCGTCGTCTTTGGATGTCTCTGCCGGAACCTGTAAACAACGGGCAAAACAATAGCTGTCAGAACAAGGTCGCCAACGAGTTTATAGCGGAAAGCTTCGTCGATCTTATGTTTCTGCGGCTTCCCTCGCCGGGAAGCAGAACCGGTTTCCCGGAAAAAAGCGTGTGGCGCGAAGAATGGCTTCGCGGCGGAAACGATTTTTGGACCGATGTCGCGGCAAACCGGAACGGAAAGCTCGGCATGCCGGTCGAAACAAAATCGCAGTATCTGCAGCTTTTGGAAGAAACTCTTTCAATTGCATCGAATATCAAGACATGGGCGATAGCTCATGTCGAGAATGGTTTTGTTTCCACTCAGGATATAGTTGCGGCTATAAGCAAAATACGCCGCGTCGAAG
>JBQTJB010000299.1:0-5925 GCA_052387555.1 Blastocatellia bacterium
TTCGAGCAGAAACCTTACCTCGGAGTAACCGATCGGGTTGACGTGCAACGCGATTTCGTCCATGCCGCCCATTTCATGATACTTATGATCGCGAAGAGCCTCCGCCGACAACGGTTTGAAGTGCGACGTATAACCCGAAAACAACCATTTCAAACGCTCTTCGACATTCATTATATTTGGAACCGAAACGATCAGCGTTCCTTTGGGCCGAAGTAGACGCGAAAACTCACGAATCGCATTTGCCGGATTTTCGATATGTTCCAAACCTTCTATACAAATGACATAGTCCAACAAAGAATCCTCGTAGGGAAGTCGAGCATCGAGATTTCCCTGACGATTTTCGACGCCTTCCAGTTTGAAAATTTGCGGATAGAGATCGCAGCAGGAAACATCGAATCCCATTTCGACAAGCCGAATTGCAAGAGCTCCCTCGCCCGACGGGACGTCGAGCAGCGATCCGACCGGCATATCTCGCAAAATTTGCTTGACCGTTTCGTAAATTGCAAGGTGCGCAAATGCGGTTGGCTGATCCATATGAGAAGATTATCAGCTAAAATTCATGGAAGAATCTATAGATACAACACTTTGATCGCACTCCCCGATTCAAAACTTTGTCCGCGCGGAACAAAGATCAATGCATCGGCACGTGCAAAACCAATGAAATCCGACGAGCCTTGCCAATTTAGCGGCTCCGCGAAGGAAGAACCGCTGTTACCGGTTGTTATCGAAGCAGGGAGATAAGTATCCCGCTCATTTGCTCCGCGCACGGGTTTTGAAGTGATTGCAGTTCCATTCTTCAAATCCGAGTAAGCTGCGGACTGCATCTGCAAGATCGCTTTTCGCACGAACAAATAAAACGTTACCGCCGCCGAAACCGGATTGCCGGGAAGACCGAAAATCAGAGTCTTTCCCAACTTTGCAAAAACTGTCGGTTTGCCCGGTTTTAGCCGAACGCGTTCGAAAAAAATCGTTGCACCAAGTTCTTTCAAAGCAAGTTTCGTCAGATCGTATTTGCCGACGGAAACACCGCCAGTCGTTATCAAAATATCGGAATTCGAGGTCGCATCTGAAATTTGAGATTTCAGTTCTGAAAGGTTATCGCCGATGATCGGAAAAGATTTAGTTAATGCTCCGCTTTTTTCGAAAAGGACTTTGAGCATTACAGAATTCGAATTGCGGATCTGATCCTTTTTTGGCTTTTTGTTTAGTTCGACGATTTCGCTGCCTGTAGAGAGAATCGCAACGCCTGGCCGTTTTGCAACGCTGATCTTTGCATAGCCAAACGCAGCAGGGATTGCGATCATGCGTTCTGTCAAGACTGTGCATTTGCGGATGACGACCTTGCCTTTCTTGACCTCTTGTCCTTTCAGAATAATGAATCGGCCTTTTTCTGTTGATTCCTTGATCGTTACAAAGCCGTCGGTTTCGATTGCGGCTTCGATCTTCTGAACGGCGTCGGCACCTTTTGGAACCGGTGCTCCGGTCATAATTCTAACTGCTTCCCCTTTTTTGAGTAGCTTATGCCAACCGCGACCGGCAGCAGATTCGCCGACGATCTTTAATCTTGCAGGAACATTTATCGTGTCGGCAGCTTTGACCGCGTAACCATCCATTTGTGAGCGATCGAAAGGAGGCAAGTCGGAATCGGCTACTATATCCTCGGTCAATACGCGGCCACCGGCATCAGCCAGCTCCACACGTTCGCTTCCGAGCGTGCCGGTCTCGCGCTTGATAATATCGAGAGCTTTGGAAATGGAGATCATTTTCAGAAAGTGGACATTCACATACCGCGTTTCTTATCGGATCAAATAAAACTCCGTCTGACGCGGGCGGATGAATTTAAAGCCGGTTTCGGTCATTACGGCGTCATCCTCGGCCATTATTGTCACGCGTTGGCCGCCCCATTCCGCGACGTTTGTCGATGTGTTCAGTTCGATCGAAGTGTATGAGCCGAGCCGCAGACGGTCTTCGTCACCGCCGATGCCGCGTCGGAAATCGATTGAAGCTCCGAGACCATGACCGTGGGCGCCGATCGGGTGCGAATAGATCATCGCGTCGATGCCCTGCATTTTACACTCTGCCATCGTTGCGTCGTAAACCTCGGTTCCGGTCATGCCCGAGCGGGCGAAACTGAACATTATATCTTGTAAACGATTTGTGTTTTTCAATGCCATCTTCAACCCGGCCGGCGCGTCTTTTTCGCCTGGCATCAAAATATAACCGTGCTTTTGCCAATCGGTGCTGAGGCCCATGTAGATCAGGCCGAAGTCTACATGTATAAGATCGCCGAGTTGGAGAATTACATTTTCATCTGCCGTGCTCAGAAATTGCTGAGTTGTTCCGGTAGTCTTTGCCTGCCGCTGAACGCGGAGATCGGGCTGGAACCAAATGCCGAGGCCAAGATTGTTAACTTGCTGCATCATCCACCAGCGAACATCACCTACAGTCGTCTTGCCAGGCTTGATAACCTCATTCGAAAATGCACGGCGGGTTATGACGTCGGTTGCGAGAACCGCTTTCTCGTAATGCGCAAGCTCTTCGGGCAGGCGAGTGTCGAAAAATTCGGTTAGGAATTTCGCGGCGGATACGAATTTCTTTTCATTTTCCGCACCCAGCGTATCAGCCAAAAACTTGTAGCCGTCGTAAGTCAAACCGCTTTGCTGGCCGCGAGTTCCTCCGATGTTCAAAGCGATCGTTTTCGGGTTGCGTTCATCGACAAGTTTTTTCAGGGCTGCCGGCATCTCTGCACGCGGCGGGTTCATAACCGTGTAGTGATTTTTCAACCGTTCTTCGAGATAACGTACCACCGCAATGCGTTCGATGCGTTCGCCACGGTCAATAAAGATGAAGAAATCACGGCGGCCGACGATCGGTATCGGCGGCACGATATGCTCCGTTACCGGATCGCTGTGAAACTCTTCGTTGACGACGATCCACATCTCTATGCCGTGCCGTTTCATCATAGGCAGCAACAGGGAACCGAGCCGTTTCCGCAGCCACTGCTCACGCACATCCATCTGCTCCAACTGCGAAAGCAGCTTCGGCATCGGCGGAATCGGTTCATACGATCTGTTTTGAGCAAGTAGAACCTGGAAGACAATCAAGACGCTTAAAGCGGCGAATATTAGCTTTTTAGTTGGCATATATGAGGCGAAAGAATCTGGTCCGTTTCGCAGAAATACAAGTGAAATGATAAACTTCGAGATTGAATTTACGACCCGAATTTTATCACAGAACTTATTTAGAGAGGACATATAACAGCCGTGATCGATTTTGAACTGAGTGAAGAACATTTAGCTTTGCAAAAAACTGTCCGCGAATTTTGCACGGGCGAAGTCGCACCGTATATCAAAGAATGGGACGAAAAGTCGCATTTTGAGCGTTCCGTATTCGACAAAATGGCCGAGCTTGGATTGCTCGGCGTTTGCATTCCTGAACAGCATGGCGGTGCGGGATTCGACTACATTTCGCTTGGGCTTGTCTGTGAAGAGCTTGAGGCGTGCGATACGTTTTTGCGGGTGGCGATGTCGGTGCATGTCGGACTGAATTCGTTGAGCGTTTTTAGCTGGGGAACCGAGGAGCAGAAGCAGAAGTATCTTGTGCCGCAGGCGAAGGGAGAGAAACTGGCGACGTTCGGGTTGACCGAGCCGAATGCGGGTTCGGATGTCGTCGGGATGCGGTCTTATGCTCGGCGTGATGGCGACGATTGGATTTTGAACGGCGAGAAGATGTGGATATCGCTTGGCGACGTGGCAGATCATTTCCTCTTTTTCTGCTGGACCGATCAGGAAAAGCAGAAAGCCCGCGATCACAGCGGTATTAGCTGTTTTATTGTCGAACGGACAATGCCGGGGTTTTCAAGCGGCGCGCTGCACGGCAAACTCGGAATTAGAGCAGGAAATACAGGTTATTTTTCGCTGCAAGATGTTCGTGTGCCGCAGGCGAATATGCTCGGAGCTGAAGGCGAAGGGTTTAAGATCGCAATGTTCTCGCTCGAAAACGGGCGTTATACTGTAGCTTCGGGTGCGACGGGAGTGATTCGAGCGGCACGTGATGCATCCGTCGCGTATGCCAACACCCGAGAAGTTCAGGGACAGACGATAGCAAACTTTCAGTTGGTGAAACAAAAGATCGCCAATATGGAAGCCGATTACCAAATGGCCCATCTGCTTTGGCTAAAATGCGGTTTTCTTAAGAATGAAGGCAAACCCTCCGCTCGTGCTGCGAGCCTCGCTAAATGGCAGGCGACTGTCCGCAGCGAGACCGCGGCCTCGATGGCGATCGAGATTCATGGAGCCAATGGTTACACGAACGACTATCCCGTCGAGCGTTATTTGCGAAACTGCAAAGCTGCTGTCATTTACGAGGGAACGCGTGATATTCACACGCTGATGCAGGCCGATTGGGCTCTTGGATTAAAGAAGGAAAAAGCCGCTCGCGTCATGTTGCCGCCGTATCAAACGGCAGAGGGTAAGGGAACTTCGAACTAACGAGATTAGGGTGTCTGAAAAATCAGTTAAACAAGTTTTTGTTCTGTGTTTTCGTATGTTTCGTGGTTAAGCCTTTCAAGCAAAACCACGGAGCACACAAAAAAATTGAAATAAAACAAACCTAATTTCTTACTTCGCCCTAATCAGCTTGGTTTTAAACATCCTCTTTTTTTTCATGGTTTCTTATCGACGCGGTCTATGTCCGGGCCTTTGCCGGTAAACCGCCATGTTCCACTTTCCTTTGCAAAACCGAACGGCGTCCAATTTGGATAGGCCCCGCCTTTGATCTCGACTTCGGCTTTATCGCCGTCGATTTTTTCGTTTCGCACCTCAACGGGTTTTTCGGGTATTGTGTCGTATTCGGCCATGAAACCGGCAAGATCCTTGCGGTTTTCTTCTTTCATATCCGCTTCCACGGACTTTAGAAATTCGGCGGTGATTAACGTGCGGACGGCAGCATCATCCTTTTTCTTTAGTGCATCGTAATAGGCGTGGACGACCGGCGTCAGCGTAGGAGCATTATTGGTTGTTGCAGCTTCAACACGCTTTGTCGGTTCGGTGATCGGACCGGTTGGGGGTACGTTCGCGGCAGTATTATTTACGGTGTTGCCATTTTTGGGTGTTGTGGCGTTGCTGCCGCAGCCAATAGCGATGAGAGCGATTGAAAAGACGAGGACTGGATTTATTAAACGCATTTATTGACTCCTTTGATAAATCGAATTCAAAAGTATAATCAAAGAAATTGAGATGGACAAAACCTACCGAACCGAATTTCACCGCAGCTTTCTTATCGAAACGCTGCCCGATCCGCTTACGCGTTCGAGCAGCCACATCCAGCTTTTCGATAATTATATTGCAAATACGCGGATGCGGATACGCTCGATCCGCGTCCCGGAAGCAAAAGAATGGACATGGGTTCTACAGCAGAGATTTCCAATAATTAGGAGTGATCTTTCAGTTTGGAAGACATCGGAGATATACCTAAACGAAACGGAACACGCCCAATTGGAGCATTTAGAGGGAACAGAGATTCGCAAAAACCGTTATTTTCACGAATTCGATGGACTAATGTTCGCATTCGATGTTTATCTCGGAGCTCTCTGGGGACTAAACCGAGCACGTGTCGAATTCGCATCGCGAGAGTATCTAGCGAAGTTCGAGCCCCCGCCGTTTGCTATATTCGAAGTCACAAATGAGCCCTTTTTTAGTGACGAAAATCTTGTCGCGAAGACGTTTGAAGAAGTGCGGGCAGAGGTTACAAAGATTGGTAATAAGGCAGTGATCGAGCCTGAGTTTCCTGATGAATAGAAAGAGATACTGTCTTGAAAATCAAATGTAAAAAGCCGGATTTGGGACAAAAGGGCGATTGTGTTTGATAACACCGAAAGCAATGTGCAGGAGCTTACGCATCGAAGCACAGATAATTTGCATGGGT
>JBQTJB010000300.1:0-1639 GCA_052387555.1 Blastocatellia bacterium
CGGCATCTCCTGGAAATTGGGAAGCCGAAACACGCGGCTCGAACGTTACGATAATCTCATCAGACATGCCGTTCAAGTCGCAATCATTACAGCGCCTGCATGAACAACTTAGGCACGAGCTATTTCACCTCTGGATTCCGAATGGCGTGAACCTGAGCGGCAACTACGATTGGTTCTACGAAGGATTTGCCCTGTATACGTCTCTAAAGATCGGCGTTTTAACAGGTAGGATCCGATTTGAGGATTTTCTGGATACGCTTTTACGCGCGCATACGATCGACAATTTTCAAACAAGCCGAACTTCATTGATCGATCTTTCCGGATCGCGGTTGAGCGGAGCGAACACCACAGTTTATGCACGCGGAATGCTCGTTGCTTTTTTGTGCGATATTGAAATATTGAAGCGATCGAGAGGAAAATTGGATGTCTGGACAACCGTTAGCACAATATATGAAAAGCATCGCTTGCCTGCACAAAGCACGGATGGTAACGAGGCAGTGATTGCTCTTATTGGGTTGCCTGATATTACGAACCGATATGTGAAAGGGGCGGAAAAGATAGATTGGCGGACAAACCTGAAAGACGCGGGAATAGAATCGGACGAGAATGCAGGCCGAACTGAACTGAAGGTGACAGCGAAACCGAACGGCCGTCAAAAGGATTTATTGGAAAAGTTGGGATATAATGCTTGGCGGAAATTGAAGAGAGATTAGAGATGAAACCGAGATTTTTTTTAGTGTTTTTGCTGGCGTCCGCGATGATGCTTCAGATGGGCTGCAACTTGCTCGACGCTGCAGTAAGCAGCGTTTCGAGCGCCGTCGGCCTAACCGATACCGCGACCGTAATTTCGAAAACGGCGCAGATACGCACGTCATATGCCGTAGTCGCTGCCGATCTTTTAGAGGTCAAACGCGGCGAACGTCTGGACGTAATCGATCAGATTGATTTTGAAAAAGTGCTTTGGTTTCGCGTGCGTGCCCGCGACGAGGAACAAACCGAAGGCTGGATAGAGGCCCAGCACGTAATTACAAACGAAGTTCTACAAAAATCGCAGAATCTCGCCGGGCAGTTTCAAAGCCTCTCGCCGCAGGCATCAGGTAAATTGCGGGCTGCGTCGAATTTACGGCTGGCACCCGACATGAATCCCGAAAACGTCCTCTTCAAGCTTGGTAATGGTTCGACTTTCGAGATCATGGACTGGAACTTTGTTCCGAAACAGGAAGTTGCCGATGTTGACGACGCTGCGAAGGGTGAAACAAAAAAATCACAGCGGTCGAAAAACGACGAGATCGAGGCGGCAAAAATTGCCGGCGAACCGGAAAAGCTCGACGAAAAATACGACGTCTGGTATCTGGTTCGCATGGACGCGTCTGTTTCTCCCGCACCCGCTGGATGGCTATTTGGCCGGCAGGTCGAATTGCAGGTTCCGGGCGATATAGTTTTCTTTCAACAGAATAACCGTAAATTCGTTACTTGGCAGCGGCTCGACACGGACGCAGCGGGAAAGGTCGTCGCGACAGACCGCAATGCGACGCCGGGCAACTGGGTGATACTTTCCCGAACCAATGTCGTAAAGGCGATAGATGGCGTCGAGCCTGATTTTGACGGAATTCTTGTGCTTGCATTCGACAAGTACGAT
>JBQTJB010000301.1:0-13830 GCA_052387555.1 Blastocatellia bacterium
TTACGGCGGAACATTCGACCCGGTTCATTGCGGACATCTTACCGTTGCGAAGCGGCTCGTAGATCTATTCGATCTCGACCAATTCTGCTTTTTGCCGGCATTTCACGCCCCTCACAAACCGGACACCAAGCCGACCTCCGGCTATCACCGTTTTGCAATGCTGTGTTTGGCGACCAAAAACGAACTAAAGATAGGAGTTTCCACGATAGAACTCGATCTGGCAGAAAAAAGGTACAGCATCGACACGCTTTCGCAGATTAGACATGATTCAGAAGGCGACGAGATATTCTTTGTGATGGGTGCAGATTCGTGGCAGGAAATACAAACATGGAAAGAATGGGAGCAATTGCTTCGGCTGACAAATCATATTGTCGTGTCCCGTCCGGGCTATAAGATCGGTTTCGATCAAGTATCGGAAGAGATTCGGGAAAGGATCGTTGATTTAAGAACAGATGCGGGTGTTTTAAAAACCGGTGCTGGGCCGCACATCTATATTACCGACGCTGTAAGCATCGACATCTCGGCGACCGACATCCGGCAGGATATCGGCGAGGACGACGTGCTCGACCGCGACGACGAAGTTCCGCCCGAAGTTGCAAAATACATTGAAAAATACGAACTTTATAAGTGATGGAAGAAATTCAGGAAAAATCGCTGCAACGCGAGACCGTTAAGATCGAGATCGGACAGCCTCATACGCCGTTTGCCGATCTCGACCCGGAGCTGCAACTTGCCATTCGTTGCGCGAGCGAAAAAAAAGCCGTGCAAATGGTCGCGCTCGACCTTCGCGAGATCGCCAGCTTTACGGAATATTTCGTTATCGCCAGCGGAACTAATCAGCGGCAGGTGCAGGCCATCGCCGATGAAATCAACGAACAATTGAAGAAAGAACTTCGCCGGCGGCCGGTGAGAATCGAAGGATACAATGCCGCCGAATGGGTTTTGTTAGATTACGGCGATTTCATCGTCCACCTTTTTGACAAGGACGCACGCGAATTTTACGATCTCGAACGGCTTTGGCGCGACGCCCGAAAGGTCGATCTTCCGGCTGAGATTTAAAGAATCTATATGAAATTTCGATTCATCTGGATCGGGAAAACAAAGCATCGCGATTGGAGGACGCTTCAGGATGAATATCTGAAGCGTCTTTCGCATTTTGTCGCGTGCGACATAACGCAGATCAAGGATTCCGCCGGTCACGAGGACAAAGAAGCTGAGGGAAAACGGCTTCTTGAAGCAATAAATTCAAAGAGTTATGTGATTTTGTTGGATGTGGGAGGAAAGGCAATTTCTTCTCACGACCTCGCCGAAGAGGTTGAAAAGTGGCAGAACGCCGGCCGGAAGGAAGTGACGTTCATTATCGGCGGAGCAGGTGGCGTAACTTCCGAGGTTGCTGAAAGAGCAGATTATAGGTTATCCTTATCGTTTCTTACTTTTACGCACGAAATGACCCGTGTCGTATTGTTGGAACAACTTTATAGAGCTTATTCCATAATTAAAGGATATCCGTATCAGAAATGAGTGTTTTGAAAGCGAAAGACCTTAAAGAGATCAGAGCGAAACTATTGGCTGAAAAAGATCTCCTTATTGAAAAACTAAAAGGAAACGATCTTTCCATTGACGACGCGGAAACACCCGATCCGGTCGATCTTGCGGTTAGAAATTATTCCAAGAATGTAATGCTCGCCGTTTCGGAAAACGAAAGCCGCCAGCTTACACAGGTCGATGAAGCGTTATTGCGGCTGGACGACAAGGAATACGGCCATTGCCAAAACTGCGAAAAGGAAATTCACCCGAAGAGGCTCGCTGCCATTCCCTGGGCGCGATATTGTCTCAATTGTCAGGAGCTTGTTGAACAAGGCCTTCTGGACGCCGAATAGACTGCCTTTCTCCAATCATCTGAATGGAACCTGGCTTCCCTCTCCTCATCTCCCTGCCTGACCGTTTATTGTCGGTCATTTATCCACAACAATGCATTGTCTGTAAAAGCATCGTCGAACGGCACGAAGACGGCGTGGCTTGCGGCGAATGCTGGGTCGCAACAAGAGTGTTCGACGGCAACGAGGTGCTTTGTTTCAAATGCGGAGCGTTCCTTCGGGAATCGCCGACAGCGGAAGAATCCGATTGCAAGCGATGTTTCGATGACGTATATGACAAGGCAAAAGCAATCGGTTTATATGAAAAAGCATTAAAGGCTTCGATTCTTCACCTCAAGAAAACGCCTCACGTATCGAAACGCCTTCGCAAACTTTTATTTGCGGCATTCGACAATTCCGGATTTTCTCCATCGTTGATCGTTCCCGTGCCTTTATCGAAAAAAAGGCAAATCGAGCGCGGTTACAATCAGGCCGAAATTCTCGCCGCTCTTTTGTCGAAGTTCTCAGGAATTCCTTACGATTGTCGCAGTCTTTACCGCAAGAGCCATTCGTCTATGCACCGTACCGGCATGGACCGCAAAGCGCGAGAGCTTAGTGTAAAAAACGCGTTTGAAGTGATCCGCCCAAAGCTGATAAAAGACGCTCAGGTTTTACTTGTCGATGATATTTTTACATCTGGATCGACTGCGTCGCATTGCGCAAAAGCGCTAAAGAAAGCGGGAGCAGTCTCCGTCGATGTTCTTTCGATTGCCCGTGCCTGATTACAAAAAAAGCCGATGTCGAAAATGACACCGGCTAATTCATCGAAAGTAAATGCCAAACTAAGGTTTGTCGTAGTTTGGTATCGGCAAATCGGTCGAAATGCCGAACTGGACTGCGAGAAGCGATTGGTTAGTGCTTCTCAGTGCGTACCAAGTGCCGTTTGATGGACGAAAGACCGCAAGGTCGTCGAGTCCGTCTCCGTCATAATCGCCAGCCACTTGCGTGTCACCGTTAATGCCCCATTGAACGATGCGAACGGCTCCGTTCGAGCTCTGAATGATGTACCAAACGCCGGTCGTAGGCCGGAAGATGGCAATATCGCTTCTGAGATCGCCATCGTAATCGGCCTGTGCGGGCGTGTCGCCGTTAAGCCCAAAGGGCACCGCGACAAAGCTTCCGTTCGAACTATTCAGACGGTACCAAATTCCTGTTGACGGCCGCCAAACGGCGCGGTCATTGCGTCCGTCCCCATCGAAATCTCCGGGTGTCGGGATGTCGCCGTTCAAGCCGAATTGAGAGGAACTTACGCCGAAATCGCTCGACCTGAACGTAAACCATTCGCCGCTGGTCGGACGGTAAACGGTAAAGTCCGACTTGGCGTCGCCGTCGTAATCGCCCGCCGCCGGAATGTCACCGGCTGTGCCGAACTGTAAAATGCCGACCGTGCTGTCGCTGCTTCTCAGGTAGTACCATGTCCCGCTGCCTGGACGGAAAACGGCAAGATCGGAACGTCCGTCGCCGTCATAATCCTTTGGCGTGGGAACGTCGTTTTGAAGACCGAATTGGGTAATGTTCACCGTCCCGTTGCCGCTGTTGACGCGGTACCACGCTCCGTTCGACGGACGAAACACGCTTACATCCGTTCTAAGGTCGCCGTCGAAATCGGCCGAAGTGTCGTTGCCCAGGATTTTGTCGATCGTTCCTCCGAGGCCCACAACATAAAGTTCTCCGTCCTCGTCTTCGCCGAACGAAGAAATATTCCTGCCGGAGTTCACGATCGGGGTTTGCGCGCTGTTCGGCCATCTGAATATCTCGCCGGTGCAGTAATCTGCATAAATGTACATCCCGAGCGGCAATGCGTTTTGCGTACCGCGGTAAACATATCCGCCGGTCACCGAACAACGCGGATCGGGCGAGGCACTGCTGTATTGAATCACCGGCGGTATGTGCGTGATCGGGTTTGATCCCCCGGAACATAGGTTTGGGTCAAGGTTTGTGCAGTTTGTTCCTTCGTACGCACGCCATCCGAAATTACCGCCGCGTGTAATTTTGCTGACCTCTTCAATTGAACCTTGCCCGACATCACCGGCCCATAGTTCGTTTGTTCCGCCGCGGTCGAATGACCAGCGCCACGGATTCCTTAAGCCTATTGCGTAAATCTCATCTGCACCGGCAACCCCGACATAAGGATTGTCGGACGGATTTGTGTACGCCGGGTTTGTATCCACGCCGGAAACATCCGGTATGATACGAAGAAATTTCCCCAGATGCTCGTTAATATTTTGGGAGCGGCTGCCGGGATCATTTCCCGAACCGCCGTCGCCCATCCCGATATAGAGATAACCGTCCGGGCCAAAGGCTATCATTCCGCCGTTGTGATTGGAAAACGGCTGATCGATAGTCATTAGGATTCGTTCGCTGTTCGGATCGCCGACCGTATTGTTGTTGGTTGCCCGAAATCGCGAGATGATCGTATCGCCGTCCGTCTGCCGCGTGTAGTTCACAAAAAAATAGCCGTTCGTAGCGAACTGCGGATGAAACGCCAGACCGAGAAGTCCGCGTTCGCCGCCCGAAAGCACGCGGGTCGTTATATTCATGAATTCCGTCGGCGTCGTCGAACCCGGCTGAACGACCCTGATGATTCCGCCCTGCTGGACGATAAATTTTCGGCGAGTTCCGTCTTTTGCGTGGGTCAGCAAAATCGGCGAGTTGAGGCCGGTTATATGGTTAGCCTGAAGCCGGAAAGGCGGCGTTTGGGACGAAACGACGGATATTCCAATGAAAAATAGAACCAGAGCGACGATGCAGATTTTAAAACTTCTCATATTGTCTTTTTGTAGTTCCGAAACGAACCGGAAATCCCCCTTGAAAATGGTTTTCGTGAAACTGCTGTTTGTGGGCTGCGGATGTATACCGCGATATTTTTTTTGGACGAGATTCGGGGCCTTAGGGTCTGAAAATTCTCTTGAAGGGAAAATTCGAGAAAACTGAATCAAAGTCGGCCAGAACTGTGAGACACCTAAAGCATTCTCTTAAATTGTACCTATTCGGGCGCAAAAAAAGCAACAAGTTTAAATCCTGTATTTTACTCGTTTTTTACGAAGATCCAGATCATCTTTGTCCATGTTTTGGAGCCGAAGCGTGATGTCAGCAGTCATGGACTTCTCAGCCTTTTCGCCCCGAACAAGGTGTGCATGACCTGCAGCCGCTATCATCGCAGCATTGTCGGTGGAAAGATGTTTCGATGGAAAATACACCGGAACCCCGAGTTTTAATGAAAGGTCGCTTGCCGCCGAACGCAAGGCAAGATTGCACGCGACACCACCGGCGACGATCAGTGTTTTCGGTTCTAATTCGATGGCCAGCTTTTCGAGAGTTCCAATAAGCGCGTCTACGACGGCCGATTGAAAGCTAGCCGCAAGGTCTTTCAATTCCTGTGTTGGTTCGGAACCATCGGCAACGGGTATAATTTTATTTTCACGAACGTAACGAGCGACCGCTGTTTTCAGTCCGCTAAAGCTAAGGTCGGGCCGTCCGTCCGAAATTTTTGCCTTTGTAAATCTTACTTTTTCCGGGTCGCCTTCCTGTGCTATCCGTTCGATTATCGGCCCGCCCGGATAACCCAGGCCTAACATCTTTGCGACCTTGTCGAAAGCTTCCCCCGCTGCATCGTCGCGGGTGCGCGAGACAAGTTTATACGCTCCTTCCTCAGGAACGTGAAAGATATTCGTGTGGCCACCCGAAACTATCAAAGCAAGAGCGGGATACCGAACCTCAGGATTCTCGAACGCGACGGAATAGACATGTCCCTCGATATGGTTTACTCCGATTACTGGAATATTTAACCCAAACGCAAGCGATTTCGCATAACAGACGCCAACGAGCAAAGCACCGATAAGTCCGGGACCCTGAGTGACCGCGACCGCGTCGATCTCCGCGAGCTTGACGCGCGCTTTTTTCAGAGCCTCGTTTATAACTGGCTCGATCTTTTCCAGATGTTCACGCGAGGCAAGTTCCGGCACCACGCCGCCAAATGGCCGATGCAGATCGATCTGTGACGAAATTATTGAAGAAAGTATCTCGCGCCCGTCACGAACGACGGCCGCCGCCGTTTCATCGCACGAACTTTCTATTCCAAGAATAAGCACCTATCCAGATTATCAGAAAGAGCCGTATTTGATGACCAGTGCTGCATGCAAAAAAGACGCCCTTCGAAAAGAGCGTCGAATGTCGCTATAGGAAACACCCACGCGACCAGATTATTACAATTTCCCCTAGGCTCTACCACTTGCTGTCGGCGGTCTGCGAAAAACTTTTGACGGGTGGCGGCCAACGCAGCAACAGGCTACAGTCGACGGATTAGTTTCTCATTACGCAAAACTTTCGAACCGATTCGGTTACGAGATAAAGATTCCTGAAAATATGTTAAATGAACTCGGTTGTTCATTTCTAAGAGCCGACAGATCAATGGAAGCGATCGAAGCGTTCAAAAAAAACATCGAACTGTATCCGAATTCCGCAAATGTTTACGACAGTTTGGCCGAAGCAGATGAGAAAAGCGGAGCGAAAGACAAAGCGAGGACAAATTACGAGAAGGCTTATCAGATGGCTGAAAAATCCGGCGAGTTGCAGTTAGCCAAGTCTGCTAAAGCAAATTTCGACAGGCTTTCGTCCAACAAATAAGTAGCGTTCAGCCGCAGATTTGTTATATCTTTATTAAATCTCATTATGGGCGACGGTTACACCTTAGACATGGAAATGCGTGGCGAATACCTTTGGGTATTGGCCGGCGGAGAGAAACTCTCGGCAGAAATCGCCACCGCTTACTGGACAGAGATCGCGGAAAAATGCTCTGAGGAGAATTGCAGAAAGATCCTGATCGAAAAAGATTTTCCTGAAAGTGTCGAACCGGGTGAGATGCTGCAAATGGCGGATAAACTCGGCCAACTCCTTCGCGAAAGTCGGATAGCTTTCATCGACCGACACGACCATGAAGACATAAACGAACTTGGCAAAAAACTCGCCAGAAACCGCAACGTCTTAATGCAGTTATTCAACAACGTAAAAGACGCCGAAAAATGGCTCCTTGCAAATTAGACTCCGATATTTGTCAGCGACTTTTGTCTTTTTTCACTTTTCAATACCCCACTCAGCCTGCCACTTCTTCATTTGTTCGATCTCGCCCGACTGATCTTTGATGACAGCTTCCGCAAGTTTCTTCAGTTCGGCGTAGGAATCTGTATCCTTGATCTGTTTCGCCATTGTCACGGCGCCTTCGTGATGCGGGATCATTTGCTGAATGAATTCAAGGTCAAACGGTTTGCCGGAGAGCTTTTCCAGTTTTTTCACGTCCATGTTCGACATTCCTTCGAGCATTCCCGGAAAATCCATATTAATTGCCGTCGGCTTTTCGCCGAACCATTTCGCCCGCCAACGCGTCATCTCGGCTATCTCGCGTTCCTGTGCCGAAACTATTCCCTGGGCAAACTTCTTTAGCTGTGGATTTTCAGCCCGTGTGACGGCCAGCTTTGCCATATCAACCGCGCCCTGGTGATGTACGATCATCGTGTCGATGAACTGCAGTTCCAATGGAGCTTCTGCTGCCCCGGGAGAGCTTTCCATTTTTGCATGATCCATTTTCGAGTGGTCCATCCTGGAATGATCAGCCGTCGAATTGCCGTTTGCTGCATGATTGCTTTCGGTCGAACTCGACGAACACGAAGTGAAAAAAACAAATACAAAAGTTATCAAAACAATCTTCATGTTGTTTAGGTTAGAAAAATATTCTCGTTTTGTCATTTGACGATTGCCACAGCCGTAAGCTTCTGGTATAAACAATGCCATTCCAAAACAAAGGAGAATTTTATGGTTAGAAAGATACTTGCCCTTCTGGCTGGCTTAGTCACTTTCTTCGTGCTTGTCTCGATTGTCCAGGTAATTAGTGCCGGTATTTACGGAATGCCGAGCGCAGAAGCAATGAGTAACCCGGAATTAATGTCGGCATTTATTGCGAGCATGCCGGCAAGCGCGTTTATTCTGTTGGCATTTGCATACATACTCGGATCGTTCGGATCGGGATTTGTAATGCAAAAAATTGCCCGTTGGGATTCACTCGTTCTGCCGCTGATCGTCGGTTTACTTGGCACATCTGCGTGGGCCTACAACGCATTCACGTATGTCCATCCAACCTGGATGACAGTGCTCGGATTTTTCTGCTTCATTCCGTTTGCTTTGATCGGTTATCGCTTGGGAAAGTGATTTTGCCATTCAATAGAATTTCCGTGCCCTTGCTCGGTTTGATCTATTTGAGATTGTAATATCTCCAGCTCGCCTTATGATCCCTGGCGAGCTTTTGTTTTGTCAGTATCGCCCGAACCAACTCAACCGGAATCGAGCCCTCCTTCAGGATCGCGTCATGGAAATCACGGTTTGTCATCTTTTTTGAGCCGACCAGATCGCGGTGAAGAGCATAAAATTGCAGCCCGCCCATCATATAAGCCATTTGATACAGCGGCCCGTAATCACCCGAAAACGAGCGTCGCACCTCGGCCAGAGCATTCTCTCGTTCGTGCCCGACTTTGTTCACGAGCAGATCGACGCATTCCTCCGGCGTCATTTTTTCAAGGTGAAAATTCAATGAAAAGATAATTCTCGCAGCTCTGTGCGAACGCCAGAATAATGCCCCGATCTTGTCCTCCGACGTCTTAGTAAATCCCATGTCCCAAAGCAAAAATTCCCAGTAGAGTGCCCAGCCCTCGCCCCAGAACGGCGTTCGAAAGGCCTCGCGATACGGCCGGTAACGCCGCGTCATAAACTGCTGAAGATGGTGTCCGGGAATCAATTCATGATGCGTAACCGCGCGTGCAAAATGCGGATTGTTGCCGCGCAGGCTCATCATCTTTTGCTCGTGCGTCATTCCATCGGTCGGGTATGCGACAAGTATAGTTTCACCACCTAAAAAGAACGGAGCTATTAGCTGGCGTTCCGGCGACATCATTTCCATCCTCCATGATTCCTCGGCAACTTTCGGTACGGTCAAAAGATCGTTCTTCTTTACGTAATCGATAGCTTCGAGAGCAAAATCGCGGATCAACGCGGGCTGTTTGCCGGGTTCGACGTATTTCTGCTTTACGGCTTCGATAGCCTTCATGTAATCGTCGCCGAAGCCCATCTCGCGCGACGCTTTCTTCAGTTCGGCCTCGCACCATTCGAATTCCTTGTTTGCGATCTCGACCAGCTCTTCCGGCGTGTACGGGATCATCTCGAACTCAAGCTCCTCGATCAGTGCCACCCGACCGATCGGGTCGCCGATGATCGTCGTCTTGTCGTCCGCCGAAATGCCGACGAGTTTACTCGAAACAAACGTCGAATATTTCTGCAATGCTTCTTCGACCGCTTCATAAGGTTTCTTGCACCACCACGTGAATTGCGGATCGTATGCGTTGTGAAAGTTGTACCAGCCGCGAAGCGTCGACCTCAGGCTGGCAATTGTCCGCACCGCCCGGTTTGCAACGGTGCGTTTCGGCTTTGCGATTTTCCCGGCTTCGGCTTCCTTCTGCGTTTCGCCTATGTGCCGTGCAAGTGCGTCAAGCAACGCCGCCGTCTTTCCCGCATCAATCGATTCAAGCCGACGGCGCCGATCCTCAAGATCGCTTATCGTCCGCGCAAAAGGCAGAATCGCCGCCATCTCCTCAAACTGCACTTTCTCACGATCCAACTCCCGCGTTTCACGCCGCAGATGATTCACGAACAGAACATAATCGACCTGCTCGTCGTGGTTCAGCGAACCGAAATTCAGCTTCTCCAGGCCCGACACGTATTCGCCATACAACAACCGAAATCTTTCCGCCCGATTGATGGATGTTTGGGCGGTGTACAAGCGATTGAAGGCGCCGACATCTTGCGTAAACCGCTCGATAGTGTCGCGTACCGTCGAGGGAGCACCGTAAGTTGCGCGTTCGTCCCGGCTCGCCTGAGCGGAGGCGACCGAAGCAAAGACCGAAAAGCTGAAACACAAACAAGCTAGCCTACGCAGGAATATAGTCATATACATCTTCTGATTTTTAAGTTTGTAGAATTCTAAGGCAATAAGCGAACTTTCTCCAATTCGCCGCATCTTAATCGGTATCTGTTTTCCCTTGGGGTCTATCATCATCATGACAATGTTGAGAATTTATCTGGCTTTGGTTTTGGCTCTGGCGCTTAACTCAGAGCTATTTGCACAGGAGCGAGGTATGATCCGCGGTCTGGTTACGGATCCAAACGGAGCCGTGATCCCAAATGCGTTGGTCACCGTAAAACGGCTGTCCGAACGGGCTGATGCTGGCGCCTCGATTAATACAGATTCCAATGGCGAATTCACACTTACTAATTTGCCGTTGGGAACCTTCGAAATATCGGTAAGAGTCAGTTTTATTCATCGGAATTTCACTCGTCGAGTTGAGCTTACCGGATCTGTGCCAACCCAAGCGGATGTCACAATGTCGCTCGCCCCGTGCTTCGATGAGAAGGAAGCTACCAAAGAAGTGGAAATGCCTCAGGCGGATCGCATCGCGATCACGAAGAATCTGATCGGCCTCGTCATCGGAGACTCTCAGAGGCGCAGAGAGAAAAAATTAATATTCTCTCCGGAAAACTTCGATATCCGATGGCTAAGCCCCCATCATCAGTCGCAACTTTCCGTAATGAATCGCGTTGAGATCCAGGATTTGACCGAAAGCGGAGGCAGTCTGACCTATTACAGTATCACCAAACCTGTTAAACGGGGCTCGTGCGTGAGCGTTGCTGTTTTGACCAATTTGACTGTCAAAGGCCAAATCGAAAACGCTAACATGGCGGGCGGCGAAGATGTCTTTGAATTCCGAAAAATCGACGGGAAATGGGTAGGTTTGCTTTTATTCTCGGCGATTTCCTGAAATGCTGTCCTCGGCGGACTGGTAACCACGATGGAAAACCCATTGCCAACCATAATCTCGGAGAAAGTGCGGTTTATCTAAGCGAAAACCGCAACTTGAACCGGCCGTTCGGTTGCGAGGTTACCGCGGTTTCGTTTGATCATATCTATCTCCCGCAATGTGGCGGCGGTCAGATAACTCTCACCGCATGCCGGACACGAAATAACCGGCACGTTCTCAATTACCAGAAGGCTACTCCCCTTCCCGTAGCTCTTGGTGACGTGAATTATTCTCGGCTCCGGCTTACCGCAAACATCACACAATAATTCTTCAGTTTTCGTACTCATCTTTCTGTAAATAAACCGTAATTATGACCAGCTTTCCCGTGTGAGACAATTTTGCCACAACAACAAGTCCCGCGTCATCAAATGTTTTTCCCGCCAAAAGATATTTAAATTCTGCAGATTCTGCCTCACGCTGCCGTTGGACGATGCTACCGTTTAGAACGGCCTCTTCGACGTCGAGAATAGAAAGGCCGTCATTCTCCATTTCCTCTTCGGCGTGGATCGTCATTACGTAATCCAATGAACGAACTTTTGCTCGCATTCTGTCGCGAATTCTTTCGTACATGGATCAGATATCTTGAAGGAAACTCTCGCCGTCACCCAGGAACGTTCCAAAATTGACCGCAATGCTCTGACCTATGTCCGCCAATGAGCCGCGCGTTCCTAAATTCACGCCTGCTTTCGCAGATTTCCCGTAAACCAGCAGCGGAACGTATTCGCGGGTGTGGTCGGAGCCGTCTTTTGTCGGGTCGTTGCCGTGGTCAGCGGTCATTATCAGCAGGTCGTCATCGTTAAGCGCTTCGAGGATTTCTGGTAAACGGTTGTCGAAATGTTCGAGGGCTTTTGCGTAGCCTTCGGTGTCGCGGCGGTGACCGTAGAGCATGTCGAAATCGACGAGGTTGCTGAATATCAGACCGCGCGAATCGGCCTTGATAGCGTTTATAGTTTGATCGATCGTCTGATCGTTATTCTTTGCAGTCAGGTCTTCGGTAACGCCCATCGAATCGTAGATCGACGCGATCTTGCCGATACATACCACATCAAATCCATTATCTTTCAGAAGTGGCAGCAAATTGTTGCTCGGCGGCGGAATGGCGTAATCGTGGCGGTTTTCCGTGCGTTTGAAGTCGGCGGAGTTGCTGCCCAAAAACGGACGGGCAATCACCCGTCCCACTTTGTCTTCGCCGTCCAATATGCGACGCGCAATCTCGCAAATTTCGTATAAACGGTCTAACGGGATTATCTCTTCGTGAGCGGCGATCTGAAATACTGAGTCGGCTGACGTGTAAACTATCGGTTTGCCCGTGCGGACGTGTTCCTCGCCAAGCTCTTTAATGATCTCCGTCCCGCTCGCCGGATAGTTTCCGAGTATGCCAGGGACGGCCGCTTTTGAAACAAAATCATCGATGATGCGCGGCGGAAAGCCGTTTGGAAACGTCGGAAATGCTTTTTTTAGAATAATTCCGGCCATTTCCCAATGCCCGGTCGTCGTGTCTTTGCCGTTTGATTTCAGCGTACATTTCCCATATGAACCGATCGGGTTATCAACCGCCGGAACTCCTTCCAGCGGGCGAATATTACCGAGCCCCAACCTTTGAAGGTTTGGTAAATGCACATTTCGGCTTTTAAGAATATTGCCTAATGTGTCCGCCCCGGAATCGCCCCAATCTGAGGCATCCGGCATTTCGCCGATACCGGCCGAATCGAGAACCATCAAACAAATGCGCCTAAATCGATTTTTTGACATTATTCAAATAGATGACGACCATTAGATCGTAAAAAATGTTTGCAATATTAATTCGATTTCGCCGAATACCCTTCGCGTGCTCTGATTTGAGTTCCGACCGGAAGGCCCTTCAATTCGACGCGAATCTTGCGGTATGTTCCGTCGCGTTTTTCGTTGGACGAATAGTACCCAAGGCTATACTTGGTCCCGATCTCGTCGGCCACCTGTTTGAAAGCCGATCGGGCCTCGGAAAGATCGCCGACTGGAAACACACGCCCGCCCGACGATTTTGCCAGCGAATTCATCTCGGTTTCCGCTATCTCGTAAAGCCGTTTGCTGATCGCTAGCCTTTCAAAATCACCGAGTCGGCAAAAATCGGACGTACGCTCGATATTCGACCGGGAGTTGAAACTCGCGTAATATCGGCGGATCTGCGCCGACGAAAAACGGAGAGCTGTTTCGCAATCGCCCAACAGATTTTCCTCAAAGAACGGGCGCGTATCGACCTTGATAAAGTAATTGACGATCCCGATCTTCCCTAGCTTTTCGCCGGTCTCGTCATGATCGGAAATGCTTGTCGAATCTACGCCATCGGTAAGGGCGACCAACGCCCGGCGGCCGCGAAACTCGTCTTTAGGTTCGCCCGCAAACACGGTATCGGCGATCTTAACAATGCCGTCGTAATACGGGGTGCCGTTGCTTGTGTTAAGGCGCTCGATTGCCTGCCGTAATATGCTTCGGTCCGAGGTAAGCTGAGCCAAAATCTCCGTCGAAGCCTCTGCTCGTTTTTCAATAACAATCGATCTGAAGGAAATTACCGCAACACGGTCACCGGGACGAAGGGAATCGACAAAGTTTTGCGCCGCTCGACGAATAAGCGCCAAATCATTACGCGTCGACCCCGAAGTGTCCAGAAAAAGCGCGATCTCGAACGGTGCGTTTGTGGACGAAAACTCAGTTAAATCCTGACGTTTGCCGTCTTCAAAAATAACGAAATTATCCTTTTTTAAGTTGAGCACCGGCTTTCCGGCCTTGTCCATGACAACGAGCGGCACTTCTACCAGTTCCGTATCGACCCTCACAACTTCATCTTCTTCTTTGCCTGGTTTATCCTGAGCAAAGATAGCCGCCGCATGCCAAAAAAATATCGCGCATGACAATAGAAACAGAGCAAAACGCATTGCCGTATAACCTCGCAATATGTTGAATATTGTAACAGAAATATTAGACCGTAATGCCTATCTTTGACTATATTGAATACCCGATCCGTAGTTTTGTGCTATTAT
>JBQTJB010000302.1:0-5139 GCA_052387555.1 Blastocatellia bacterium
CGATTTTGTTTATCGCTGCCGCGTTCATCGCTTTCTTTACAGCCTTCTGAATCGTAGTTTCCGACGTGTGGTGGCGTCTGGGCTTTTTATCCTCACGGGTCGGAGAGATTTTTGTCGAGGGAAATACATATTGCCATTTCCACTCCCGCCCGGCGTTCGGATATTTCCGGCTGAGTGCAAACGGCATCCAAACTTCGCCGAGGCCATGAGACAAATCTTTCGCATGAATAAACCGCGTTCTAGCGAGCTGCCTCTCGAGCGGCCCGCGCAAGATGTCAGGCAAGATCGTCACGCGATCCTTCGCCCCTTTTGCGTCTCTGACGGTTATATTTCCTGCCTCAAAATCGATGTCTTTTACACGCAAACGAAGCGCTTCTGAAAGCCGTAAGCCCGCACCGTACAATAAACCGGCGACCAGATGCGGTACGCCCGACATTCGATCCAGAATGGCCTTAGCCTCGGCCGCGGAAAAGACGACCGGCAAATGTTCCGAACGCTTTGCCCTGACAACGCCCTCAATTCGCGGCAACTCTATCCCAAGAACGTCGCGATAAAGAAAGAGAATCGAAAACAAAGCCTGATTCTGCGTTGACGCCGAAACCTTACCTCTGACCGCAAGATCCGTTAAAAAAGCGGTGATCTCACCCGCTCCCATCTCCGCCGGATGCCTCTTGTCGTGAAACAGAATGTAGCGCTTGATAAAGTTGTGATATGTGTCTTCAGTGCGATTGCTCAAGTGCCGCGCCCGCGCGACAGCCCGAACTTGATCTAACAATTTCGGCTTACCGAACATAAACTGTCATTCTCGAATAGACTAAAATTTCATCCGCATATAAGATTGTTATCCAGAAAACTTTCTGTATAATACATCAGGAACGGAAATTGAGCGTAATCGCTAATTACGCTCAATCATAAGTTCGCCGCTAAATGAGGGTGTTGATCGCCATGGGAATACTCAGCGACTTCTTTATTGCCGACCCATTGCCAGTCCCACAATATGAAGGCGGCGAGGGATTCGACGATGCCGACAAATGCCAATTCAAAGGACTCACGCCATTGCAAGGCGGACAATTCCTCGCTGTCCTTCGTGGGCAAGAGTACGTGGTGGACATGATCAGCGAATTCAAACTCGTAACACCCGAGGATGCCGAAGATTGGACTATGTCTGTGCCGCAGGACTTCGTAGCCGCTCTCGCGAAGCTAAAGCCCACCGAAATTCCGGTGCTCGCTGGCAAGTTTGCGGAAGCGACCGCTGAAGAGTTGGGATGGTCCCCAGATGATTTTGTTTCCATCATCAGCGATTTGTCGGCACTGGCTCGCCGCGCAATCGAAACGCGCAAGACGATGTATCTCTGGAACTGCCTCTGAGGGAGCCGCGGCGAACCAAAAGTTGCAGTTGACCGGGCCGCCAACTCGGTTTCGCGCCACATCACGTTCTTCCAGGCGGCCCGGCAACTGAACTTGGTCGTTCGCCTCGCAGAAACGATTCGTGAACCGCAATGATTGAAGACGTCTGCCGTTTACCGATTGATTACCATGCGATCGGCACGAAGACACTGATTCAACTCATGGAGGACGCCGGTTACTTCGACAACCCGAACGCTGTGACCGAGTCCGCACTCCAATCATGCCTCGCAAAACACTCGGATTTCTGTGACGCATGGATCGGATATTCGCAAGACCGACGCACCGACAGTGGCTGGGTGATTGACGAACGAAAGGGCGTGTTTACCGTCTTCTACTACCCAAACGGATCGACGAAACTGAAATTCAATGATCGTTCGGCTGCGTGCGCGGCGTTTGCAATCCGAGAGCTTGCGTCGCTTGCCAGGCACCGGCACTGAAAGACACGGAATTTCCGCCGAAACGCAGATCGAGGCGAACAAAGCGGTCAACAGGAGCCGCCGATGACGCGGTTTTTGAAATCACAGCTTCTTGGCGGCGGCCCCGTTACCGCCGCGTTATGTGGCATGCGACCCTGTCATGGAATTGCGAATCGCCCAAATCACGGATGCAGATGCGATTGTCGCGTTGGATCACGTCGCGGGATCCGAACCAGCACGTGTCCAGTTCATTCACGACCAAATCGAATCGTCCGCGTGTTACGTCGCCGTCATCGACGCGAAGGTGGTGGCCTACGCGGTGCTGAATTACAAGTTCTACGACAATGGTTGGATCGAAATGCTCCATGTCCATCCGCAATTCCGGCGTCAAGGAATCGGTTCTGCGTTGATCCGTCATTTGATCAACGCATGCCGCACACTCAAACTGTTCACATCGACGAATCAATCCAACTTCCCGATGCAGCGGCTACTGGCAACGCTGGAATTTGATCGAAGTGGCTTCATCGAAAACCTTGACGAAGGCGATCCGGAACTGGTGTACTTCAAACGATTACGCGATAATGCCACATAACAACGCGTTGAACCGGAGCGGCGATTCACGCGGTTTTTGAGCTCAACGTCAACCGTCGCCGACCGGTTAACGCAACCGTTGGGCGGCTAGATCACGCATCATGCAGGAGCCAATCGTATGAGCTGTCTCGGGGTTCACTTTGCACTTAGCGACGAAGACGTCGCAACTATTCGAGCGATCGAAAATGAGCAAGAGCGCCTTGCTTACCTTCAGGAAGAAATTGAAGAGAGATACCTAGCCGAACCAGGCACGTATGCCGCTGAAAGCGACAAGGCATGGGATGCAATGCACCGCGCTTTGGCTGATGGCCAACTCACTTTGGATGGTGGAACATATCCTCTTAATCATGCGGTTCTTGCAGGAGAACTGCTCTACACCGACAACGACTACATAATGAGTCTGAAATCGCCAGCTCAAGTCAAAGATATCGCCACTGAACTGGAGAAAATCACAGAAGAATCATTCCAGGCCCGCTACCTAGCAATTTCACCTAGCGAATATGGAATGGAACTCTCAGATGATGACTTTTTGTACACATGGGAGTGGTTCGAGAACGTTCGACAACTCTATCGTCGAGCCGCGGCAGAGAAACTCCATGTCTTGTTCACCGCCGATCAGTAACTCGCCGCTCAACACTTCGGTCAACGTGACGGCCCAAAGCTGCGCTTTGGGTTCCCTCCATGCCTGCGGCATTCCGGCCGCACGTGAACCTAGGCGTTCGGCAGATTCTCGTGTTCTTTGAAAGTTCGATAGTTCGCGCCAATAAATGCTACTATCGTTTTGTTTGAGGTGAATTTATGATAACGATTACTTTTCCAGACCGCGAAACTGAAAAACGGGCGTTGGGCTTTTTGCTTGGACGTTTCTCCGGGCACGTTCTAAAATCAGGCGAGCATCTTGTTCCCGAAGCCGCGCTTGAAGCATTAGCAGACCAAAACATTCCTTTTACCGTTCAAGGCAAAGCAACTTATGAGCAACAAATTGCGGCGATTCGAGATACTGCTCCCGCTACAATTTAACGACGGACGCAGCATTCCCGACGAATGGCTGGCGGAAGCGGTTTTGGAGATTGTCGAAAAGTTTGGCGCGGCAAGCTATGAACCTCAAAAAGTCGAAGGACATTGGCGGCATCAAGGCGTTTTGTACCGTGATAATTTGGTGAAAATTGTCGTTGACGCGCCGGATAAGGTAGCCAACCGCGAATGGATGCGTGAATATAAAGCGCGTTGGAAGCAAAAGCTTGTACAACTTGAATTGTGGCTGGTCAGTTATACGATTGACGTGGATTAAAATGTCATCTTTAACCCAACATCTGCCGAACAAATCAATGTACGTGAGGGCGAAACAGCGACTTTGTTATGAAAGTTGCTCGGTTATAATGAAGGTTGTCGTTGGCGGTTTCGCCCCGCGTCATTTCAATCGTTCGGCGGCAAAACATGCACCTAGGCGCTTCACCCACTGACGAACAAATACTCGCGTTCGTCGAGGCGTGGATCGATGACCTGGCGAGTGGCGATTACCAAGCGGCGTATGCCCGAACAGCCCAAGACCCTTATTACGAATGGACGCCCGAGCTCATTCGAGAGGTTATCGAAGGTTACGGCCTTCCCGAACCGCGCCGAGATGGCAAAGTCTTTCAAGTTACGGAGCGTCATTCGGCGAATGGCAAGTGCCATTATCGGATAGTTGATCGAGAGAATGTCCCCGCACCGGTCCTTGCCGAGGTATGGTATGATCTACCGTTGAATGGGGAGTGGTCGGATCTCACTGCAACATTTCGTATCGATCGCTGCGAAAGCGGTTGTGTAGTGACCTTGCAGGAGATTCACGTGTTTTAGCGAGCGAGTGCCGCCGAACCAGGCGTTGCACACCGACCGGGGCCGCATTCTGTTTTCGCGCGACATCACGCCGTTGCAGCGGCCCCGGCGGGTGAACTGTTGCGTTGGGCAGACAACAACACACATCCGAAAACGAGAGCGGAATGACAACGGACACCAGGCCCATTGTGGTGGAGGAGACCTACGCCGTGAACCGGTCCTCGGTGTGGGCCGCGATCACGGATCCCCAGCGGATGTCGCGGTGGTACTTCGAGCCGATCGCCACGTTCCGGCCAGAGGTCGGCTTCGAGACCCAGTTCACGGTCCACTCGCAGGGAAAGGACTGGATCCACGTGTGGAGGGTCACAGAAGTGATCCCGGAGAGGATGATCGCATACACGTTCAATTACGCTGGGTACGCGGGGGACTCGTCGGTGCTGTGGGAGCTGTCGGACGTCGGGGGCGGGACGCGACTCAGGCTCACGCACACCGGGATCGAGACCTATCCTAAGGATGAGCCCGCCTTCCAGCGCGAGATGGGCGTGGCCGGATGGACGTACTTCCTTCAGGAGAGTCTGAAGGGTTTCCTCGAGCCACGATGCTGAGCGGTGGGCGTTTCTTGGTAAAATCAAACGAATGAAATTGTGAAACAGATTCTTAAAACTTTCGGCTTTGTTGTTCTTGCGCTTTGTCTTGCCGCAAGTTGCTTAACTGTTTCTTTTGCTCAAACCAAACAACGCAAATCTAAAAAACCTGTTGCCGAAAAACAACGAACGCAGAAACTGAGAGGGTCTAATGAAATGACACGAAAAAGTCTCTTATAATGGAGGGATTATGAAGAGATATGATGAGGAGTTCAAGAGAGGGGTGGTGAAGCGGTTTTTGGCAGGGGAGACGATGGCTTCGC
>JBQTJB010000303.1:0-15436 GCA_052387555.1 Blastocatellia bacterium
AATTAAGGCGTTGCTTCGAAATTATTTACACGCTTACTGAAAGGCGAGGCTTTCCGCGCATCGTTGCGGCCAAGCCGCAGGAATATACGGTCAAGTTTTTAAAACGAATTCTCCCAATGCTCGACACACAAACGCCGGATTTCGACCAGTGGATTTGCACGACCGCGCCGACATGGACGTGGGATTGGCCGCATCAACTCTTTTTATACGAGCAGTTACGACGCGTTACGGACGGTGAATGCAAACGATTAATGATCTTTATGCCGCCCAGACACTCAAAATCAGAAACGGTAACCGTGCGATATTCCGCGTGGAGAATGATCCTAAATCCTTCGATGAACGTCATCCTGGCCAGTTACAATCAGCGACTCGCTAACCGATTTTCGCGCAAGATCAAGCGTATCGCTGCCGGATACGTACCTCTTTCGGCAGAACGGAAGGCCGTGGACGAATGGGAAACCGTATCCGGCGGCGGTCTGTGCGCGGTCGGCGTCGGTGCCGGAGTAACGGGTTACGGCGCGGAACTTATTATGATAGACGACCCGGTAAAAAATCGGGCCGAATCCGAAAGCACGGCATACCGCGAAAATCTTTGGGACTGGTTCAACGACGACATTTACACAAGGCTCGAACCCGGCGGCACGATCATGCTGATTCAGACACGCTGGCACGAAGACGACCTGGCCGGACGGTTGATAAAAGAAATGGAAGACGGCGGCGAGCAGTGGGACGTAGTCTTGCTGCCCGCTCTGGCAGAGTCCGGGAACGGAGATCCGCTTAACCGTGCCCCCGGCAAGGCTCTTTGTCCCGAACGTTTCGACGAAGCGGCACTCGAAAAGATCAGGCGAAAGCTGGGAAGCTATTCCTTTTCCGCTCTTTATCAACAGCGGCCCGTACCGCTCGAAGGCGGTTTGTTCAAACGCGCTTGGCTTACGCAGGTGGTCGATTCGGCTCCTGACGGACTTCGCTGGCATCGCGGTTACGACCTTGCGGTATCGACAAAAACTTCGGCGGACTATACCGCCAGTTTTCGTTGCGCGCTCGACAGGATGGAAAATTTGTACATAGCAGACGGTTTCCGCAAGCGGATCGAATACCCCGATCAACGCCGCTACATTCTCGACCGAATGGAACACGAAAAAAATACCGTTCACTGCGTCGAAGAGGCTCTTCACGGTAAAGCGATCGTTCAGGACATTCGTAAGGAAAGTTTAGCCAGGAAAGCACCGCTTCGCTCGATTCGCGTAGATTCCGACAAAGTTACCAGAGCATTGGCATGGGCGGCGTTGGCCGAAGCGGGCAAGGTCTTTCTGGTTCGCGGCCCCTGGATCGATGAATTTTTGGATGAAGCGTGTAGTTTCCCGAACGGCCGCCACGACGATCAAGTCGACGCGGTTTCGCTCGCAGTTAAAATGACAGTCGAAACGAACTCACTTGCATACGGGTTTTAGAAACAGACGTTGCGGCTTTGCCGCAGCGGCGCTCGGAAAGGCTGTGACCTTCCGCCGGAATTTACTAATGACATGGAGGCATCGCCCCCGTCTTAAATAGAGGAAAAATGAAAGAACACATCGAAGAATCAATACACAACTTCCGCAGCGTGAACGCGCGCTATGCAAAGACCGAGCGTTACTATCGCGGCGACCACGACCTCACATTTGCGACCGAGAAATTTGCCAATGCCTTCGGTTCGCTCTTTCGAGAATTTGCGATGAATCTCTGTCCGGCGATATGCGACGCGGTCCGCGACAGGTTGAAGATCACCGGCTTTTCCGTCGAATCATCTGGGAACTCAGATGGTTTTGGCTCCCCTGCTGTTTTAGGAGGGGTGGCCGCGTTTCGCGGACGGGGTGGTGAGAGCGGCATGAGCGCGAAGCACGAAAACGGAACGGGTCTTTCCACACCGCTTCGCGAATCCGTGCAGGTTGGGAGCCTGAGGTCAGACATCGACCGCGTCTGGCAGCAGAACCGCATGGCTGTGCGATCCGGCGAGGTTCATAAAGAAGCTTTGAAAGCGGGCGATGCGTATGTGATCGTCTGGCCGGGAGCGGACGGCCGCGCGGCGATCTATCCGAACGGCGCGTCCGTCTGCACCGTCGTTTATGACGACGAATCGCCCGGCCAGATTCTTTGGGCCGCGAAATTCTGGCGAACGCTCGACCGCAACACGCGGCTCAATCTTTTTTACCCCGACCGCATAGAGCGTTATGTCTCGCGCAGCCGAACGGAAGGCTCGCTCCCCGATGCGAAGGAGTTCGTTTCTTTCACTGATCCATTATCTGAAATCCAAAACCCGAAATCCGAAATCCAAAATCCTTTTGGCATCGTGCCGGTTTTTCATTTTGCCAACAACGCGGACATCGGCTCGTTCGGGTGTTCGGAATTGGATGCTGCGATGCCCGTCCAGGACGGGATGAACAAATCGGTGCTCGATATGCTGGTTGCAATGGAATACAGTTCTTACCGGCAGCGTTGGGCGGCGGGCATCGAGATCGAATACGACAACGAAGGAAATGCGGTCGCTCCGTTCAAGGCAGGCGTCGATCATCTTTGGATAAGCCAAAACGCCGATGCGAAATTCGGTGATTTCGAAACCGCGAACCTCGAACAGTTTCTAAAAGTAAAAGACAGCTTTCGCGTCGACCTGGCGTCCGTCACCGGCACGCCGCTCCATTACCTGCTGCCGCAGGGACGCGGATCGCACAGCGGCGAAGCCTTGCGTAAAGCCGAAACGCGCTTTGTCTCGAAAGTGCGCGACCGCCAGGCAGCGTTCGGGCAAACATGGGCCGATGTCATGGCGTTTGCAATGCTGATCGACGGCTGCGAAGGCGTTCGGCTGACGACCAACTGGGAAGATCCGGCGAGATTATCCGAAAGGGAATCGCTCGAAAACATTCTGCTTAAAAAAGAGATCGGCATCACGACCGAACAGGCCCTGAAAGAAGCGGGGTATGGAACGGTTGATGTCGAGTCGATGTCTGAGACGGCCTGAAATTTGAATTTGTAAACGTGACTGTCTGAAAAGATAGTTCAACACTTTTATATTCTGTGATTTCCGTGTCTTCCGTGGTTAGAGATTTAAAGCAAAACCACGGAAGACACAGAAAAAAACCGAAGATGCGGAAATAAAACGAACCATATTCCCATAGCGTTGTTGTCCGTATAGTTTTCAGGCGGTCTGTTTTATTTCGGTCGATTTTTTTTAAGCGGCCGTCAAATACTGATAATCGGCGCCGGACAGCCCGTCGAGAGCTTTCTTTATCTGCTCCCAGGTAAGCCAATGTGCGGTTCCCTGTTTCATCGGTTCAGGGTCGTGTATAAAAACGCCAGTGTCGGCAACACCGCAAATCACCACAACGTGGCCGTGATTATGCCCGCCCCAATTTTTCTGCAAGCCGGTCCAGATCGGGCCATGCTTGGTCATAAAGTTATTCAGGCTGTCATACGACATCGAAACCGCCGAAAACGCATGTGTCTTCATATTGAAATAGCCGGCCAATATGCCGTTCTGAGCCGAGCTCCAGTCTCCGTTATTGTCGTAGCGCCACTTGCTGCCCGAATCTGTCATCGGGTCCTTCATCTGGCCGCTGCCCGTAGCCTTCGACCATTTGTAAACCATCTGTGCCGAAACCATCCAGCATACGCCGTCGGTCGGCTGTGACATAAGTGGAACGTGTTGGACTACCGTAATTGGCATATGAAATATGTGTCTCCGTAAAGGTTTTTTAATGCAACAACGCGTGGTAGACGAAAATAATAACCGTTTTTGCCAAAAACCGCTAAGCGGCACCGGGCAATCAGGACACGAAACTCAAACGCCGTAGCGGTGGTATATTTTGATTCGTTCTTCGAGGATGTTCGGCAGGAATGCCTCGTCTTCGGCAAGTTCGGCCGCGGGGCGGTTTTCGATCCAGTTTTTTGGGATCAGGGCGCACAGTGCAAAGGCGTCCGCCTCGATCTCCTTGCGGCTCTTGCGGCCTATGCCGTGGAAATTCGCCGTCGTGCCGCTATCCGGAGTGTGCAGCAGAAAATGGGCAAATTCGTGAAACATAACCAGCAGCTTTTGCTGCGGCGCCAGCTTGCTGTCGATGGCGATAAAATGGCCGCCCGTCACCGAGTAGTAAAAACCGCTCACGCGAAGCGGCATCTCTTCGGCGGTGACTTTAAATCGGTGGCAAAGGCGGTGGAAATCGGCCTCGGTTAACGGGCGTTCGTTCCAGCCGATGCGAAGCTTGAGTATTTTGTCCAGGAGAAGCTGCATGATGTGAGAGAGCAAAGGCGTCCTATCTAAGAAACAGCATAGCATAGTTCAGACGGTAGGTAAATTTCGGAAAGAAGATTTTTTCTCTGAGATGGCGACATTTAAGCGAGGCCTTTTTTCAATGCCCGATCCAAAACGCGCTTGGCGTCTTTCACCGCTTCGACCTTTTCTTCCGGCGTATAAGTCTCCCAACCCTGGAAAAAAACTACGCCGAAATCCTGCGGATAATCGCGCCCTTCGTAAAGAAACCATTCGCTCATAACACGCTGCGGGTCACGATATTTTTTTACCGCGAGTTCTACGTCGAAAGCAGGGGCTTCGTCCACTGTGCCGAGGTTTTGTACTGTTTCGACACTCCGCTCGTTCAATTTGCGGTCGATGAGTTCGCCGATCCTGCGGTCAATGAGCTTGTCCAGGTCGAGCGGTTCGCTCCCGGGAAGGTACATTTCGCCGGTGCCGGCAAGGAGCCAATTCAATGATACGTGCGTTTCATTGGCTATTTTTATCAGCACTTCCGGCGACGGCAGCCGCCCCTGAAAGTAATTGCGGATCGTGGCATGAGGAACACCTATTCTTCTTGCCACTTCTGCCATCGTCGCAAACCCGAATGCCTGGCTCAACCTGTCCTGAAATTTTTCTGCCATTTGTTTAGTACAACGTTCGTTGTGGTTTTTCGATGTTTTATACTACATCAAAAAACCAGGTCTTTTCAACACAAGCGGGCTAAGCGACGCCACGCGACACCCATTCTTGACACTCCGCTATCGCGGGAAGTATATTTTGAAATTCGACTTTTGACCGAAAGTCCGCACGATACGGCATTTATACAGCCGTGTTTTGACAGATCAGCCACCCTAGCTCAGTTGGTAGAGCATTCGATTCGTAATCGAAAGGTCGTCGGTTCAAATCCGACGGGTGGCTCCATTAAAATCTACATGTTTCGGGCAGACCCGCGCCCGTCCGTTTTCTCGTACACATACCTTCTCTCACCCGCTCTTTAGTGAGTTGCGTTTTACCTGCATTGGGTTCTTTACTGGCAGAACCTTTCGAAAGCTTCCCTTCGCTTGACTTTGCAAAAAACTTCGTGTAGTTAAATAGCTACATTATTTTTGTAGTCAAATAACTACGCAATGAACTTAAGACGAGACGTATTTCAAGCCATAGCAGACCCGACACGAAGGGCGATACTTCTTCTTGTTGCTTCGCAATCCATGACAGCAGGCGCGATTGCCTCAAACTTTGACACGGCAAGACCGACAGTTTCAAAACACCTGCAAATACTCACCGAGTGCGCGCTTCTTGAACAAGAGCAAAACGGCAGAGAAATTCACTATTACATCAATGCAAAAAAGATGAAAGAAGTAGCTGATTTTATCGAACCATTCCGCAAAATGTGGGATGAGAGGTTTAATAAACTGGAAGCAGTAATGAAAAAACACCGATCAAAAAAATAGAATATAGGCGCTGAAGCCCGCACGGATTAAGTGCATATATTTATATTATGGAACAAAAAACAAAGATCAATGCCGAAGACGGCAAACAGGATTTGGTGATCACAAGGGAGTTTGATCTTCCATTGGAATTACTTTTTAAAGCTTTTGTAGAGCCCGAAATTGTCGAGCAATGGATGGGAACGAAAGTGTTGAAACTCGAAAGTAAAAAGCACGGCAGTTACCAATTCGAAACAGCCGATGCCCGAGGAAATGTGTTATTTCGTGCCAATGGGACGATCCATGAGTTTGTTCCTAATGGCAAGATCACTCGCACTTTTGAAATGGAGAATCCGCCATTTCCCGTCCAGCTTGAGTTTCTGGAATTTGAAAACCTTTCTGATGACACAAGCAACCTCAATATGCATATCGTATATAGATCAGTCGCAAGCAGAGATCAAATGCTGAAGCTGCCTTTTGCGCAGGGGCTAAATATGGCCCACAACCGATTGCAGGAAATCGTAAGTAAACTGAGGTAACACCTTATGACAAGGACAAAGAAATGACAAGGACAAAGAAAATTATCTATTGGGTCGCTACTATCTGGCTTGCGTTGGGAATGACATCGACTGCGATCGTTCAGTTGATAAAAATGCCGGACGGGGTAGTTCAAGTTACACGTTTGGGCTTTCCGGCCTATCTTCTGACAATATTGGGCGTTTGGAAAATTCTGGGAGTTGCGGCAGTGCTTATTCCTAAATTTCCACGACTCAAGGAATGGGCTTATGCAGGCTTTTTCTTCGCCATGTCCGGAGCGGCAATTTCACATATCATAGTCGGCGATCCATTCGGTGAAATATTCCCCTCGGTGCTGCTGCTAACCCTGACCGTTGTGTCATGGCATTTTAGGCCGGAGAGTAGAAAGACCGCATCAGTTGATCAATAAGTGAAATTAGGAAAAAATTATGAACAGAACCCGCTTGTTTATTTTTACGGCTGTCGCGGCAGTTTTCTTTGCGGCCTGCGGCGTCCCGGACGGTAACACACTGGTAAGTAACCTAAACGCCAATGCGGCCAACCCGACTGCGGCTGCTCCAGCCGCAGGAGCACTTCTTGCTCTCGAAAGACAGGCAAATGAGGCATATTTCAAGGGTGATGCAAAGTTTTTTGAGGGGTTGTTGAGTGACAAGTTCGTCATGCTTGGGCCGGGCGGCTCGCGTATGGACAAAGCGGCGGCCACTAAGATGATCGAAGGCCTCAAATGCGATATCAAATACGGCTGGAAACTCGATGAGCCGAATGTGTCGACGGTCGATGCCGATACATACGTGCTTACCTACAAAGGCACATTTGACGGCACTTGCACCCTGGACGGAAAGACCGAGAAAGCACCGAGTCCCGTACGTGCTGCTACCGTCTGGATCAGGACCGGCGACAAATGGCTGGCTGCATTCCACGGCGAGAACCTGATCGTCGATCCCAAAGCCCCGGCTGCTTCGCCTGCAAAGCCCGAGGCCAATAAAGAAGAGCCGAAGAAGGATGATAAGGCAGCGGCAAATTCAAATTCTGCCTCTAACACCGCCGCACCGGCCAAGGCGACGGCTGACGCCAACACCGACGCTCTCGCGAAAGTCGAACTTGCGGTCTGGGAAGCATGGAAGGAACTCGACGCCAAAAAACTCGAAGAGCTAACCGCCAACGACCTTGCCTTCGTCGACATATTCGGCACAGTCACGTCCACAAAGGCAGATACCATAAAACTCTGGACGGAGCATAGATGCGAGGTCAACAGCGTCAGCGTGACTGACGGCGTCGGCACGTCGCTCTCACCGGCTGTCAGCATCCTGACCTTTAAGGGAACCGCTGACGGAACGTGTTACGGCCAGAAGATCGGCGGCCCGATTTACGGCACGTCCGTTTACGTAAAGAGCGGCGACGCCTGGAAAGCGGCATTCACCTTGAATTCACCTGATTAATTAGTTGCAAACAATTATGGAATGAAATGAATACTAATGTTGATTCATATTTATATTCATGTAGGCCAAAAGATCGGCCGACGCCGCAAAGCTTGTCGCCGTCCTCAACTACAATGGCTACAGGATTTACCGGGGATGATACTTTGAATCGTATAAAAGCAAATCTGCTCGCCCCCAAAGAATTGTACTATCAGGAATGCAGCCGATAATCCACGCGAAGCAGGGATGATGCTGACTGATTTAACGTGACCACGAAGAAATTTTTTGATATGCCCGTTACTACGCCACCCAACGCCCGACTGTTCACCTTCATCGGAGGTAACACAGGTCCATGGAACATTGAGAGTATGCACGCTGTTATCGGAGAACCTCTGTTTGCGGCTTCGATGTTAGTCGTCGTTACAGGGACGGAAGATAAACCCAGCAACGCGGAATCATGGTTCCTTCGGGGAATTACAAGCAATGAGCGCTATGTTATTCGCGAAGAGAAAGTTGCCCTTGTCAACAAACAGGAAGGCCTGGGTCGTCGGACTTCAACGCGGGCAGCACTCATACCAATTCGCAAGAACGCAGCATGGTGGGCACTTTCACAGGACGAGCGTCGGGAGATTTTCGAGGCACAATCTCGCCATATTGCAATCGGCCTAAAGTACCTTCCGGCAATTGCGCGACGGCTGCATCACTGCCGTGATCTCGGCCCAGACGAGCCATTCGATTTTCTCACTTGGTTTGAATACGCTCCTTCGGACTCGGAAGCGTTTGAAGAACTTGTCCAAGCCTTGCGTGCATCGCCTGAATGGGATTACGTTGATCGTGAAGTCGATATACGTCTCTCCTGCCAAGAAGTCGTGCCGAAGGCGACTTAAGCCGATTCTTCGGTGGTTTCGCTCTGCTCTTGGCAGCGGTCGGTAAAAGATGACCACGCGATTATGACCGGGAAAAATTGTATATGCCGGCGACAGACGCTAAACTCGGATGCAAAAATCATGAAAAAGAATGCGAATGCTTTTCAGGTCATGTTGGCGGCTTGGAATGAACGAAATCTAAATCAGATTCGGGGTCATGTCGACAATGCAATCGCCGAAAATGTTGTCTTTGCCGACCCCACAAATTTTATTCATGGGCGGGACGCTTTTGAAGAAATGATCAAAGAGTTTCGAAGAAAATATCCCGACTCGGTTGTCAGACGCACTAGCGGAATTGATTCGCACAACAACCGCTATCGTTACAGTTGGGATATTTATGTCGGCGTAAAGGAAATTGTAAAAGGTTTTGACGTTGCGCAATTGGATGAGAACGGATTAGTCGAAAGAATTGACGGATTTTTCGGCGATTTGCCGCCGTTGGAAAGCTAAACCCAGATAAACAAATGCTGCCGGCAAAAGCTGTGCGAAAAAGCATGAACAACATTAAGAGCAAAAAAAAATTGTCACCGGAACAACGCATCGAGCTGCTCGGCGAATTAGAAACGCGTTTTGAGAAAAACATGAACCGCCATAAAGGTCTTGAATGGGCTAAGGTGCGCGCCAAACTGGAAGCTAACCCCGAAAAACTGTGGTCGCTCAGTGAAATGGAAAAAACCGGCGGCGAACCGGATGTTGTCGGGTTTGATAAAAGCGCGGGCGAGTACATTTTTTATGATTGTTCAACGGAAAGTCCTAAAGGCCGCAGAAGCGTTTGCTACGACCGCGAAGGACTGGAGTCAAGAAAAGAACATAGACCGGAAAATAGCGCTATCGATATGGCAGCCGCCATTGGCATTAAGATCTTGACGGAAGAAGAATATCGGGAGCTGCAGAAACTTGGCGAATTCGATCTGAAAACCTCGAGCTGGGTGCAAACACCATCAAATATCAGAAAGCTCGGCGGTGCCCTCTTCTGCGACCGCCGCTACGACACAGTGTTCGTCTTTCACAACGGTGCCGACTCCTACTACGCCGCCAGAGCGTTCCGCGGTTCGTTAAGGGTCTGAATTTTGCACGGACACTTTCATTCGTAGTCGAAAGGCCGTCGGTCCACATCTGACGGGTGGCTCCGCGCATCTAAACAAAAACCCGTTCCTCAAAATCAAAACCGGAATTTCTGTCGATGGTCAAAACGGTTGACGATCGCGTGCCGTAAACCGGCGTTTTTATAAATATCGCCGACAGCAGCTTTTCTCTTTCATAGCCGATTCCGGTGTCGGGCAGCGCTTCGTCGTCTGCAAGCGTTTCGTCCGCAAGCAGATCGAAAAGCTCTGGTTTGCGGATCAAATTTTCGTCAATTATTTTTGCGAACGATTGCTTGCCTCTCTCGATCTTCGGCCACGGAGTGTCGAGAAGGTGATTGCTCAATCCGTAGACGCCGGAAAGGATTTCCAGGATGTGATGGTCGCGGTTGGAAAAATAAAAGGCTTCTTTTCGTTCGCCGCTGATTTCACCAATCAAAAGATTGAAGCCGGAATATCTGTCGGCGGCATTAGCGACACTCTCAAGATAATCAGAGCCGTTTATTTCGCTCTTGAGAAAATCCGCAACCAGATTTCCACGCGAAAGATCGCCGCTTGCAGCTTTCGGGTCGCGGTAATTGGTGACCGCCGCAAACCGTCCCGATCTTGTAACGCCGAGCCACGTTCCGCCGCCGACCATATCGCGGCCAGCGTAAATGTCGGGAAAATCCGTCCAGAACTGCGCCTTTTCGGTCGGCCGGTCGTAGAATTCGTCTCGGTTTGCGGCAAGGATCAGGCCGTGATCGTGGTGGCGGTCGAACGCGAAATAAATTACGCACATGGTTTAGCGGCTATTTGGCAGCGGTCGCCATTTGACCCTTTACATTTATGTGGGCGGCTCTTTTTTCGGAATTAAAAAATACAAGGCCGAGAAGCCTGGAAACGCTCGTCGGCTCGGCTCCGAGTTTATGGTTCGCAGCTCCGATCTCGAATGCGATTCGCCATTGCCGAAACAAAATTCGATACGCATCAAGCAGCGAATACTGCGGGTCGTAGATGTTGGTCGATTCGGACGTGACGCCATTCAATTCGATTATCTTGAAGCCTTCGCCGTTCTGCAATTCGGCAAATGACGAGGCGCGAACGTCAAACCGCCCGAAAAAGAAGCCTTCGAACCCGCGGCATATCTCGTCTATCTTTGCTTCGAGATTCCGGGTTCTCAGCCATTCGCCCTCGGCGAATATGGCTCCGCGCGAATGCGTGCCTATGTTTATGATTTGAACCGATGCTCCGTTCCCGATTATTTCGCCGAGCTTTTCGCTGTTTTGTTCGAAATATTTTGCGGCCAGACACGCCGCCCGGCCATCCCTGAGAATTAATTCTTCCAGCGTCGATTGTCCATCGCCTATAACTTCAGGAAAACGCTTTTCTGTTATTGAGAAAATGTGGCCTTTCGGCTCATTCGGATATCGGTAATAGAAAATGCCTGCTTCGACGCCATCGACGAATTCCTGGATGATCGTATCCACCGAACTTTCGCGCAAGATTTCGCGAAGCTCGTCAAAGTTGCGGACGATCATTACATCCTTTCCGCGCTCGCCGGCGTTCGGTTTTAGAACGACGGGAAACGAAAGGCGATGTTCGTCCAAAAATCGGGTAGCCGCATTTAGCTTTGTTTCGAATGTATCCGATCCCGAAACAACCTCATATGCCGGCAGATGCTTTGCCGACTTCGGATTTCCGAGAAGACCCTTGTAAATTGCGTCCTTTGATTCGCCTTTGAAGCCGCCCGCCGGAATTGCCGGATTGACGCATGTAAATAGAGCAAGGCTTCGATGCTTCAAGCCCAAAAACAAAATGTAGAGCACAACCGGAAAATAAAATATCTGCAGCGGCCAGAATTCCCATTTGATTGATCGGCGAAATCTGCCTATCAGATGGCGGCGGTTCTTCCATGATGAAAGCTTCCAAATAAGCCGTAAAACGATTATTAAAAGAATTGTCCCGATCAAGGCGTTTTGCGGAAATATCATCCGGTGCGCAAACGCCGTCGTGCCTATCAAAATCGGAGTCCATATCGCAGCAGCGATAATAAAGTACAAAGTAAACTTCAGAAAGTTGGTTTTCAGAAATCCGGCGGCAAGATATGTAGGAAGCCGAAGCCCGGTGACGAAACGGCTAAGGAACACGGCTGCCGCACCGCGTTTTTCGAGCCACGCCGAGCCGCGTTCGACGGAAGTTTGCGAAACGAACCGGGAGACAAAACGCGTTTCGAGAATCTGTTTCCCGAACAATCGCCCGGCTCCGTACAGCAGCATGTCCCCGACTACAATGCCTGTAAAACAGGCCGCCAATGCAAATGCAAAGCTGATTCGCCCTTGTGCAGCAAGCGCGCCGGCGGCAAGACAAGCAACGTCTTCGCTAATGAATGTGCCGAAAAAAAGAACAAGGAAAAGCGCCGTCAATGACAGTTCGGGAAGGAATTGCGGATTGAAGACGCTTTCGAGCATTTCTAGTTTTATGCCGGTCGATGTCAGGCACGCATTCTACCATTTCAAAACGCATGACCGATAACCGGCACCTCTCGCCGGTGGATCAGCAGAACGACCGCGCTAAGAACAAAAACTATCACGGCAAGACCAAACAAGAGCCCGCCGTCATCTTTCACTACGATGCCGAGCATGGTCAAATGGCTGAAGATCGCGCCGGAGATCGTTCCGAGCGAGATCAACGCTCCGAGCCAGGCTTTGTTCGGTATTAATAGCAGTATCGCCGCGGCCAGCTCGACCATGCCCGAACCGATTCGCCCAAATGCTTCGAATTCAGGCCCCATTAGCGTCGTAAAGATATATTTCGATTCTTCTGCGCCAGTAAATTTGAAAAATAGCGATTGTAAAAGAATGACCGCTACGACGATCCGTGCGATCCAGCTTATTACCAGTTCAGTTGTAGACATAATTATCTCCGATGTACAACAGACTTTTAGTCTGTCGAGTTTAACCAATCAAAAAAAGTTCGCCACGCTTCTAAGCCGCTTTTTGCTTCCAATATTGCAGAGTGGAAACGGCGACGCCGAAATTCCCTTCAATGGCGATTCCAAAACCCGCCAGCTTTTCTGCGATCATCGCGTGATGATGAACCGTGTGGCTCAGCAAAAATTCGAGCTCGCGTGAGACGCTCGATGCATGCCATATGTTCCGATCCAGTTCCGACCTTATCATTACAAACCGTTCGAGCAGTTCTGGCGCAAGGCTCTCGATTCGCTTCGCCGCAAACGTAACCTTTTCGAGAGCATATTGCCTGTCTTCCTCGACGCGTACGTCCCTTTCACGTTTGTTGTAGTCGATTTTTCCTTCCGATATTCCGTTCAAAAAACTATTTGCAAAATCAAGGTTGTGACGAAAATGCCCGCCGACGCTGCCCGTGCCGTTTGCCGCTTTCCGATAAACCAGGTCATCGAGCGTGCGAATGACCTCGACGCCGCTTTCGAACTCCCTGACGACGGCAATCACCAGTGGATTCCGCGTCGTGTTACATTTATTCCGATCACTCATTTGTATGATTTCAGGCGAAACTGACGTCCCGATCTAAAGAAGTAAATCCCTCACAAGCATTGCTTTATTCCATTTTCCGTAGTCTTCCCGCCTCTCGTAATCCATTGGAATAAATCTTTTTACATTGCGGAATAAAGGAGGCTGAAATCGCGGCACAAGCTAATGCGGCCGCGAAATTCTTATTTTTAGAAATACGGAGAAACACGCAATGTTGAGAAAGAAAATTATATTAGGAATAGCCGCTGCGGCTGTTCTGTTTTTAGGAATTAACGCAAACAACGTCGCTTTTGCAAAGGCAAAAAAGACGGCCACATTCAAGGTTCGCATCGAGAACATCTCGAATGGCGATGGACTTGCCACAGCCGATGGAACGAAATATCCGTTCGCTCTTTCGCCGGGAATGTTTATCGTCAATCACAAGAAACAGTACTTCTTTGACGAAGGCCGGAAAGCGGACAACGCGCTTGAACTTCAGGCAGAGGACGGCAATCCTGAACCGCTTTCGAAGAAGCTTTTAACAAAAGTCGGTTCGGTTCACATGGGTATTTTTAATACGCCAAATGGTGCCGGAATGCCGGGGCCGCTTCTTCCCGGTAATTCGTATGAATTTACCTTTACGGGCAGCGAAGGAATGAAGTTGAACCTGATAGCGATGTACGGCCAGTCGAACGATCTGTTCTACGCGCCTAAGTCTGCGCTCGATCTTTTCGACGCTAACGGAAACGCGTTAAGCGGCGACATAACCGAAAGTTTGCTGCTCTGGGATGCCGGAACGGAAGTTAATCAGGCTCCCGGGATCGGCGACGAACAGGCTCCGCGTCAGAAAATGGCGAATACGGGCAAAGCAGAAAACGGCGTCGTCCAGTTGGTAAAGGACAGCTTTACGTATCCGAACACAAAGGACGTTCTTCGCGTGACGATCACCGCGCAGTAATCAGAATGCGGCTTTGCCGCTCTATTTGCGGTGAAGCTTCGCTTCACCGTCGGTATCTCCCCGGATTTGCGGCTGTGCCGCCGCGAAATGGCGGGTGGCACAGCCGCGAGCAGGGTTAAGACATGACCGGAAAAGCAAAGCTTTTCCACAGATACAGCGGCAAAGCCGCCTACAATAACAAATTTATGAAAGTCCAGATTAAACAATTCTTTGCGTTAACGTTTGCAGTAATCCTCGTTTCAGTCGCCGCCTCGGCCCAGACCCTCGACAAGAAATCAATCACGCTCGACGGTGCGCGAACCGTCATCGCCGGCGCCAAAGCATACGCTAAAGCAAATAATGCTCCGGGCGGCGTAATTGCGGTCGTCGATGACGGCGGAAATTTAGTTGCACTGGAAAGATTGGACGGCACATTTTCGGCCGGTGCCAACATTTCCATAGGCAAGGCGAAAACGGCTGTGATGTTCAAACGCCCGACGCGCGTTTTCGAAGAAATAATCAAGAACGGTCGCACGGCGATGGTCGCTTTGCCGGATTTCACGCCGCTGCAGGGCGGTGTTCCGATAACGGTTGACGGACAGATCGTCGGCGGCGTCGGCGTTTCGGGCGCGGCTTCGGCGGTGCAGGACGAGGAACTCGCAATCGCCGGTGCGAATGCATTGAGCACAACGAAGGCAGCGGCGGTCTCATTCTTCGACAGCAAATCAGTTTCGGACGCTTTTGCAAAAGGCGCAGTGCTGAGCGGTGGAACTAACGGCGAAAACTACATGGTACACGCCAGCCGCCGTGAAAAAGCCGGCATGAGCGAGGTTCACGATTTGGACACCGATATCATCTACGTGCTCGAAGGCACGGCTACGGTCGTCACGGGCGGTAAATCCATCGACCCGAGAACGGTTGCTCCTGGTGAACATCGCGGCATGTCAATCGATGGCGGCGAAACCCGCCAGTTAAAGAAAGGCGATGTGCTGATCGTACCGAACGGCACGCCGCATTGGTTCAAACAGGTCGACGGAACGTTTCTTTATTATGTCGTGAAAGTCAGGTAGGAGTTTAGCCCGCGAATAACGCGAATTTTCTATGATTCGGGTTCTGTGCCTTCTGTGTATTCCGTGGTTTCTCTTCTTTGCTCCTGAACCACCGAAGACACGGAAGACACGGAAAGAATACGGAAATCTCGTTCGCGTTTATGCGTGTTGTTCGCCGGCAAATTCTTCTGAGGGAGAAAAATCAATGAAATTCTTTAATACAATCCTATTCTTAATAGCCTTTACGGCCGCGGGCTTTGGCCAGGACGCACCGAACGGCAAGCCCGAGGCATCCATCGACCTGGCTGCAGCCGAAGGCGTCAAAC
>JBQTJB010000304.1:0-18245 GCA_052387555.1 Blastocatellia bacterium
GGATAAAGTGTTTGGCATTTTCAATGACTCGATCTTCACTCCTCGCGAAGATGCATCTAACGCGTTTCAGAATCAAATATTTCATAGCATCGACGCCTTTCTCCGATACAAAGAAAACGAATCGACGATCGCCCTCGGCGGGCGTGAAAAAGTGATGGGCGTTGATTTCTACCTGCTTGACATGACCGACAAGCAGAATCGCAAGACTCGCTACTTTATCAGCGTCAAGTCGTTAAAGGTGATGATGCTTGAATACGAATTCGAGGGCGCGAAATACCGCAGGCGTTTTTACGATTACAAATACGCACAGGGAACGCTGTTTCCGTACAGGTCAGTTCTTTCTTCCGAAGACAAAGTACTTGAAGAAATCGATATCGGTACGATAACGTTCGGCCAGAAGATCGACGAAGGGCTGTTTCCCGCCGGATAATAATTTGCAACTTTGAAAGGCCGGATTAGTGCATACGTTTGAACTCCCCAAATAATTGCACAGGAGAAACCCCTATGAAACGGCCATCAAAGACAATTTTACTTCTTACTCACGTTCTAATAGCTCTAACTTTTTCAACGCTTGTTTCGGCTCAACAAGAAGCCAATCGAGAGTCAGACCAAGGTTTTGAAGCCACCTTGCACGTGGTTCTCGGGACCAGCGAATCGGGCACAAAAGACGAATTACCGGCTGGACTTGCGAACGTAGCACGTGACCTCAGAACAACATTCGGATTTTCAAGTTTGCGGCTCGTGAACACTTATCACGGCAGAGTCGGCAACGGCGGAACCATCGATTACAAAAGCATTTCGAATATTCAGGGCGAAACATCTGACGCCGAATCGCCAAGTTTTCTGGATTGGCGCCTTTCGCGGGTGCGAAGCATCCAAAATGCCGGAGAGCGTCCATCATTTTCTATCGAACTGTTCCGTTTCGGCGCCCGTATTCCGATAAAAGCAGCCGGACCGCGTGACGAATCCGGAAAATCGGCAAATGTTAACTATTACGAATCTATCGGGCTAAACCTCGAAAAAACGGGAATTCCGTCGAATTCGCCAACGTTGGTCGGGACGCTTGCCCTGCCGAAAACGACCGGCACTATCTTTCTGATACTTACGATAAAGCCGGTCGAGAATTAAGAAAGTTAATAATTTCGCAACATTTCAAACAGCCGAACGTGTTACCAAGCGCGAGGCGGCTTTTGTTCGGATTGCAATAGTGTTGTAAAAAAGTATGAGTGTATGCCGTTGGACAAAATCGATACTGGACAAGCGGAGGTGCTTACAGCCGCTATGTCTGAAAAGAAATTATCCGACCATGCGCTCATACAGGCTACAAAAGACGGTGACGAAGCGGCATTTGCCGAGATCGTCGGCCGTTACCGCAATCCGATCACAAACTACCTTTATCGATTTTTGAATGATTACGAAGAGGCGGTCGATCTGGCCCAGGAAACATTTGTCCGCGTATATTTTGCGATAGACAGGTATCACACGGATTATGCGTTTTCAACCTATATCTACCGCATTGCGACAAATCTGGCTATCAGCGAGATAAGAAAGCGGAAGCGCAGAAATCTATTGTCGCTTACAGGGCTTTTTCAGTCAGATTCTGAAGACACGACCGAATTTCAGCCGCCGGATAAAAGGCCGCTACCGGACGCCGATCTGGTCGACGACGAGAAAAGCCGCGTGATCGCAAAAGCAATAGCGGCTTTGCCGCCAAAGTATCGCGTCCCGATAGTGCTTCGGGATGTCGAGGGAAAAAGCTACGACGAGGTAGCGGCGGTGCTCGGCCTCGGGCTGGGTACGACCAAATCGCGGATAAGCCGGGCAAGGAATTTGTTGAGAGAGAAATTGCAGCATTATTTATAGTTTTGATGGCATTTAACGAAGAAAAATTTGAAACGGAAGAAGAGCAAAGAATTGCCGGGCAGCTTCGCGGTTTAAGACGGGTCGAAGCGCCACAGGATTTTGACATGCGTCTGAAAGCTCGGTTCGCAAATCATCGTCCTTCGAACGACGGAGTTTTCCCGCGGCTCATTTTCATGAAATTTGCTCTACCGGCTATAGTGCTTGCTGCGTTTGGAATATTTCTTTTTTCAGCAAGTATTTTCGGACCGGATATTTCGGTACCGCCGGTGGTGACCGAGGCTCCCCGCGATGTTTCTCAACCGGCATTTAGCAACGAACAAATGGCTTCGGCTGAGAATTCTCAGAAGCCGTCGACTGAACCAAATACATCCCGCGAACCGTCTTCTAATCTCATGGCGGAAAAGCGGAACGAACGCCCCCGCGACCGGAAAGACGGCAATGGCGGCGGTTCTGTCGATATGACGGTTCGGGGAACAGAGAAACCGGTTTTGCCAAGTGGAATCGATCCCGAACGCGATGCTAACACCAATCGTCCGGCCGGATTTGACGGCGCAGGCGTGCTTCCGGCAAAAGACATGCTCTCGTTTTTGGGGATAAAGGCCGAACTCGAAGCCGGAAAATGGAGGGTGAAATCGGTTTCCGATACCAGCACAGCGGGACGTTCCGGCGTGATGGCAGATGACGTGATCGAGGCGGTTGATAACACGCCTCTCGACGGCGGCACAAGGCTCAGGGGCGGCGAAAGCATAAGAACACTTGTCATTCGCCGTAACGGTGAGACCGTCAGAATTAATCTAAAAAACTAGGGATTTTTAGTTCCGTTAACTATGGCGTCCTTTACCTCGGTCGCAAACTTCCGATAATCGTACGATCGCACGATCTGATTAACGTCGATTCCACGTACCAGCAGCACCCGTACCGACAAGTTGATGTCCGCCACGGACGGCAGCCAGATCTCGTCATTGATACGTTCCTGTTCAAGAGTAAATGAGGCTCCTTTCTTTAACTTGGCAAGGACACCGCCTCCGATCTTATAGCTATCGAACAGTACGGCTTCGATACGCGCTACCTGTTTGTCTTTTTCATCGATCCACATTACGCCAGCTGTTTTTCCAAAAAATTTCAACATGCTTTTGGCGTTCTTGTAGTCGAAATTCGGATTAGGCTCGAAATCGAAAACGATCACGTCGCGTCCGCGAAAACGTTCACGGCGAGGATTTATGAGGTTTGAGGCTCGAAGCACTTCGGCGATAGAGACCCGCGGCCCATTTTCGCGTGGCGGCCCTGAAGATGACTTTGCTTCTTTCTTCGCAATGTCTTTTTCGATTTCTTCGACTTGCTTTTGGGCATTTTTATCTTCATTTTCCTGATCTTTGGCGCTGAGCGGTTTTCCGTTTCGTTCGATCAGCCGCCGAATGCGATTGCCTTTATAGAACGAAAGCTGAAAGGTTTCGGATTCCATTTCACGCAATACTCCGTCCTTGCCAAGCTCACGCCGGGTACTCTTTTGAACAAACGAATAAGTATCGAGAATATTCTCAACCTTGTCTTCGTTAGCCTGTAATTCCTTTAATAGAGTCTGTATTTCAGGCAGCGGCTGGCCGGATACTTGAGGAAAATCGAACTCGTTTTTGGCTATTTGCTGGTTTGATCTTACATCGGTGAGTTTGATGTCGAATGAATCGCTGTCGAGTTGAAGACGAATTGCATATGGCCGGTTCACGCCATTTACAAGGCGATATTCACTATAGTCGAAAGTCTTCTTGACGTCGCCGGAAAAGAATTCCTCTCGTATAGGAAGATTGGTTGCTGCATCGAAAAACAATTTGATCGTCACGCCTTTTGCCGTATTTAGAATCAAAATATTCGCCGGTTTTCCGGCAACCTCGCTTTTTCCGCCGGCAGTTATCTTCGATTTTTCTTTTTTATAATTCAACCACAGAGAATTTCGGTATGCTGCTTCTGCCTGGAAATCAACGCTCGCATCGCCGGTCAACGTTTTCAGGCCGTCACGCGAATCTCTGACCCAACCGGAACGGCCGTTGTAGCCGGTTTCAACCTCAAAGCCATTTAATTCGAACGCGATGTTGTATAGATTCGGCCTAGAAGTTTGCGAAACAAAACGGCCGTTGGCGCCGTCGGAAACACGCGTAACGGTACCGTTTTCGCTCCACGACATTGCTGATTGAAGAGCCTTGCTTCCGCCTAAAGCTTTTTCGGCATTTTTAAGAATCTTCGACGGCGATTGGGCCGCAACAGAAAACGACAACGAAAGGACAAATATAACTAATAACTTGAATATCATTTTTTTGTAGAATTAATCCGCATCGTTCGCGGCAAAAGAAACAGGCCGAATAAATAAAACATCAATGTAAAAAACTGGACATATCCAGTCACCGATGAAAATCTGGGAAGATCAAGGAGCCAGGTAAAGGCCTCTTGAGCAGGATTTTCTAATATCGCCCGCAACCAATTTTGTTCGCCGGGTGAAGTCAGATTTGCTAAAAGAAGGTATTTTGCTACAAAAGCCAGTCCGAAAAGTCCGCACAGGCTGCGCAAAAGCTTTTTGGTGTCGAAATCGGCAAAAAGGTTGTTCCATAAAGTCCATAGGAAACAAAATGAAACGATCCAGAATGGAAGCCCCTGTTCGGGGATTACCGAATTGAAGATCTGTACGGTCGCAGCAAAAAGCGTGAGCAGGATGGCTGCATTTGCCGCATTATTCATGACCGCCAGATCATCGCCGAACCAGCCTTCGATATGAATAAGACCTGCCCTAATAAACAGCACACAGATAAACACCGCGAATATCAGACAGATCAAAGCTGGTTTTAGAAAAATGAACGATCCGTCCACGCCGCTGAAACGAATTCCGCCAAGCAAGGAGACCGTGAGAAAAATCACAGGAAGAAAAAGGTAACGAACAGAAAGACTTTGGTTGCTCTGCCGGTATTGGGACTCAACCGGTTCGATACTTCTTGAGTCGGAGGGCTCCAACGCATCGCGTTCATCGATTTGCACAATAACAATGCCGTCTTCGGTTTTTTCCGAGCTATTTATCATTTGAATTCGACCACCCGCTTACGCAGGCGGTTCTGACTTGAGTCGCCAGGCAACTCTACTTTCTTTCGCGCGCAAGTTTCAACGGATTAAAATCGTCCATCGTAATTTTTAAGCCTTCTTCAAGTTCGGCGCGAAGTTCGGAAGGTGATCTCAGAATAAGATTCGCGTCGGTCGATCGAAAATTCCGGTCGAGCATGTCGACGCGCTCCAATACTCCGAGACCTTTTTTGAAAAGCTCGTCGTCATTCGAAAATCGTCCCCATCCCTGCCGATAGTAGCTGTACGCGATATAAAACTGTGTCCTGGCATCGCGTTTCTCAGGGTCGGCAATGTCGAAAGAATCGCGTGCTGCGATGAAACGATTCTGATTAAACGCCGTAAGACCCTCGTTGAACTGTGCCTGATCGATCTCGTAAGTGCCGATGACGACCTGTCCTTTACTTACCGCATTTTCGACTGTCGTACGCGCCTTTGAACTGATCTCGTCCAGCGAACGCGGTTCAGCGGCATACAGAAAAACGATAAAGATGCCGTATGTTAACACCAACAATATGCCCAAAATCTGGATATGCCGCTCGTTCATTGCTATAATCTTGAGATTCAGTTTGAAAGAGCGATTTCGCTATGTCAATCTAGTTTGCTCGTTAGAGTCGGTGAACTATGCGAAACATATCTAAACTGTTTCTGATTCTGTGCTGCGTTTTGTTTACTGGAAACGTCTCGGCGCAATCTTCGTGGACCGGGTCTTACGAATTTGACGAAGACGGCGGGAAAAATGCTGGCGAAACGGTTATTTTCATTTCGCATCAGCTTGACGTGACCGATACCGGCGACGGACTTATTGCAACACTGCAAAGCAACGGCTATCAAACCTCGAAAGACTTGCTATGCACCGCAAAAGTGGATGGCAAGAAATTGCTGATCTATTTCGAGAGCTATGGCGAGAATAATATTTTCGAAACTTACAAGTAAGGCGAACTGCTTTTAACGCTGGAAGAAAAAATTGAGAAAGGCAAGCCTGTTCTCATAACCTATTGGGGAACGTTTACGCCGATCGTTCCAAAAAACGAAAAAACCGGCAAGACATATTTTAAGAAGATCGAAACCAAAATTTATGAAGACTAAATTCACAGGGCTTTTGCTCTGTTTCGTTTTGTCGTTTTCAGCGAGTGCTCAGACGTTGACTGCCGATATTGTGTTGGTAAACGCCAACGTTCACACCGTAAATGAATCGCAGCCGAAAGCACGGTCGATTGCCGTGATCGGTAATAAGATCGCCGCTGTCGGCACGGATGAAGACACAAAGGCGTACATCGGGCCGAACACAAAGGTAATCGACGCAAAGGGCAAAACGGTCATTCCCGGTTTCAATGATGCTCACGTTCATTTTCTCGAAACGGGGCAGCAATTGTCGTCGGTCGATCTTCGCGATGCGAAATCGCCGCAGGAATTTGTCGAGCGCATAAAGAATTTCGCCGCGAAATTGCCTAAAGGTCGTTGGATACTCGGCGGGAAATGGGATCACGAAAACTGGACGCCGAACAATTTACCGACGGCTGCGATGATCGACGCCGTGACGCCAGACCATCCGGTTTTTATCGACCGGCTAGACGGACACATGGCTCTTGCCAACAGTCTTGCTTTGCGGCTCGCAAGCGTAACCAAAAATACCAAGGATGTTGCGGGCGGCGAGATCGTTCGCGATGCGGCGGGAAACCCGACCGGTGTTTTGAAAGATGCTGCCATGGGCTATGTCGGTAAAGTTATTCCTTCGCCAAGCTGGGAAGAGAAACTCGAGGCGGCACAGGCCGCGACCGATCATGCCGCAAGCCTCGGCGTAACGAGCGTGCAGGATATGTCCGCAGGAACCGACGTCGGCGTTTATCAGGAATTGCTCCGACGCGGAACTTTGAAGACACGCGTTTACGGATGTTCGCCGCTTGCTGACTACAAAAGATGGGAAAACACCGGCGTGCGGTTTGCTTTTGGCGATGCAATGCTTCGCGTCGGCTGTCTAAAGGGTTATGGAGACGGCAGTCTCGGTTCCACTACCGCCTGGTTCTTCGATCCATATCTCGATGCTTCCAGCTCCTTCGGCCTTGCCTCGGACGAAATGCCCGCGGTTCCTTCAAATGTTCTGGCGGCGGATCGCGCCGGACTTCAGATCGCGATTCACGCTATCGGCGACCGGGCAAATGCGGCCGTGCTCGACGCTTTTGCAAAGGCTGAACAAACGAACGGATCCCGCGACCGGCGTTTCCGAATAGAACACGCGCAGCATCTTCGGCAGGAAGATATAAAGCGTTTTGGGGCATTGAAAGTGGTTGCGTCAATGCAGCCGTTTCACATAATAGACGACGGCCGTTGGGCCTGGAAACGCCTCGACGAAAAGCGTCTTAAAGGAACATACGCCTTCAGAACTCTTCTGGATACGGGCGGCGTGCTGGCCTTCGGATCGGATTCGCCTGTCGCTCCGATAAACCCGATATGGGGCGTTTACGCGGCCGTCACGCGGCGAACGCTGGACGACAAAAATCCGGGCGGTTGGATACCGGAACAGAAAATATCGGTTGAGGAAACGGTGAAAGCGTTTACGTGGGGCTCCGCGTACGCCGAGTTTCAGGAATCGGTAAAAGGAACCATCCAGCCCGGCAAGGTTGCGGATTTTGTCATTCTTTCCGATGATATTTTCCGCATCGAACCGGCTAAAATACGCGATGCCCGTGTTCTCGCAACCGTTGTCGATGGCAAGATCGTCCACATGGTCAAATGGGAATGACGATCTCAACGGTTATGGAGCCAGATGAAGATCATAGCGTCGGCACTCACGGTGGTTTTACTCGTGGGCTTTGCGTTCGCGTCAAATGAAGGCGCCGACCTGGTTATAATCAACGCAAAAGTCCGAACGATGGCGAAGGAAAACCCGGCCGCTGAGGCCATTGCCGTCGCCGGAAACGAGATCATCGCCGTCGGGACGACAAAATCCATCCTGAAATTTGCCGGAAAAGAAACCAAAATAATCGACGCAAAAGGCCGCCTTGTCCTGCCCGGTTTTAACGATGCTCATGTTCATTTTATGAACATCGGAACACTTTTTTCGACGATCGATCTTCGCTCCGTAAAGTCGTCAAAAGAGATGGAAGAAAAACTAGCTCACTACGCGAGATTTCTTCCTAAAGGGCGATGGATACTTGGCGGACACTGGAACAATGCGGGATGGACAGCCAAAGAGCTTCCGTCTCTGAAAGCAATCGATGCCGTAACGACGGACAATCCCGTTTTGTTATATCATTCCGATCCTAAAACTGCGATTGTTAACAGTTTTGCTTTGCTGCTTGCCGGTTTCGGGGACAAAGCCCTTGATGTTCCGGGCGGCGAGATTGTACGCGATGAAAACGGTGCTGCAACCGGCCTGATCCGCGGCAGGGCCATTGATTTGATTCGGCGTGCCGTGCCGGACGATCACGTGCGCAGATGGGCTGAGGTTGCTGAAACAGCAACGAACTATGCCGCTTCTTTGGGCGTAACGAGCGTTCAGGATACGCACTCGGACGACAACATCGACATCTATCGCGAGCTTGCGCGGCAGGGCAAACTAAAAACCCGCATCTACGACTGCGTTACGTTATCGGAATGGTCAAAACTTGCATCAAAAGGCACAAGGGCGGCAAGCGGCGACGCGATGGCGCGCGGCGGCTGCGTAAAAGGTTTTTCCGAGGGCGATGAAGAGGAAATTCCCGAACTCGAAAAAGAGATCGCCGGCGCCGACAAAGCCGGCATTCAGGTACTGATGCACGCGATCGGGAACAAGCCGAATCAGATAGTTTTAGATTTGTTTGAAAAGACGGCGAAAGAAAATGGGTCGCGTGATAGACGCTTTCGCGTCGAGCATGCGCAAAATATGCGAAAGAGCGATCTTTCGAGGTTCGGAAAGTCGAAGATCATCGCATCGATGCAGCCGTGGCTTTTCAATTCCGAAGCCGAGTCGAACGCCGGGTTTTTTAGAACGCTGCTTGATGGCGAAGCACCGCTCGCATTCGGCTCCGACGCGGCGATCACCGACCTCAATCCGTTGTACGGAATCTTCGCCGCAGTTTCGGGCAAGAAATCGATTTCCGTTGAAGACGCCGTCCGCGCATACACGCTCGGCTCGGCCTACGCCGAATTTCAGGAAAAATCAAAGGGAACGATAGAGATCGGAAAACTGGCGGATTTTGTGATTTTGTCGGATGATATTTTCACTGTCACAACGTCAAAGATAAAGGAAGTAAGCGTTCAGATGACGATTGTTGACGGTCGGGTAGTTTTTCAGGCAGAGTAATAGCTTGCTGAATTGATAAATTAATTTAAATTTAGAGGTTGCTTAACAGAATGAAAAATCTTATTGGAATAGTCGCATTAGTATTTACCTTTAGTGTTGCCGGATTCGCCCAGGGCGAAATGAACAGCAAGGGGCAGCCGGTTGCGAAGAATGAGCAGAATGCTGCGGTCGAGATCAAGGTGGGTGAGAAGATCGCTCGTGGGACGGCATTGGCCGCCGGCGTAAAGAAAGTGTCTGTCGAAAAGGTTTTTGCAAAGCCCGACAAATTTGCGGGCAAGTCGGTTCAGGTCGAGGGCGTTATCGTCCGCTCCTGCAAAAAAGAAGGCTGCTGGATGGAAATGGCCGATAAGGAAGGCGGTAAATCTGTCCGCGTCACGTTCGGCGACCACGCCTTTTTTATTCCGCTGAATTCAGCCGGGATGAAGGTTAAGGCACAGGGAGTTTTCAAGACTAACGTCCTTTCAAAAGAAAAGGTCGATCACCTGATAAACGACGACGGTGCGAAATTCGACAACCGCAATGCGGACGGCACCGTGACCGAAGTGTCGTTCGACGCAACCGGCGTCGAGCTGACAAAGACGAAGTAATATTCTGAATCGACAAAAACTTGGCCGCGCGATCACGAACTTCACATGCGGCGAACTGCGCGGGTTGACCACGCAGATTACCTACGACCCTGTGCCCGACCCGCCGCCTCCCGGCCCGATGGGCGGAGCGGGTGACATGCAATGGCAGTGTCAGGTACCGCCGCAGTTCTGGGGTGGCTTTTCGGGAATGCCGTTTCATTGCCAGAAGCAGATGCTTCAGGACTTGAGCAGAGGGCTGGATGAGATATACGGCTTCTCTAATCCGCACAATCCGAACATTCCGTCAAGGGTAACAACCATTATCGGACTGGATTCGCCTGTGGAGAGACCGCCGATACCCGGTGCCGATACCGGCGGTGGCAATTCGGGCATGAATCTGGCACTTTCCTCGATGCTCACCCCCACCTCAAAATCGGACGACGACGACCCGGAAAGTCCAAAAAACCGAAAGAAACGGCGTTTCGAGGTGGAAATAAGAGGCAGCGATGAACCGAGGTCCCTAGAAATCCCAGACTTTAAGGATGCGAGTTTTGAGGAAAAAGGCAGCGTCTCAATTAAACATCCTGATCGGCGGAGACACCCTCAGATTTCTTTTTTAGATTGGCATGATGAGACGAGGAATTTTATTCGTGATAACCCTCTATGTTCTGACTGAGGTGGTCAACTAAACCTGGACAGAAAACTCTCTCTTTTTCTCCTTTTTCTTTTTCTTAATTTTGAATCCCACAGCCACTACTACTACTAGAAATAAAATGAAGAAGGAAAACAAAAACCAAGAAAGATCATTTACACAAAATTCTTGACACTACCGTTCTTTACTTTATCCCTTACCTTTCGCCTTTCTCCTTTAAAAAAGTGCGGCTTCAGACTTGATCGCAACACAGGGTGAAAATGCTACCGTTGCTCGATTCCTCGCCTAGCGGAGTTCACACCACAGCCCTTGTGCGGAGCCTGAAGCCAAGTAAAAGGATAAAGGATAAAGGAGAAAGGATAAAGGCGGGGAAAGAAAAATTACTATTTTCGAGCCTTTACTTTTTTTACAATGGTAACGAAGATCGCGGTCAACTCTTTTGTTTCCTGTCTAATGGGTCTAAGCTTTTCAGAGCCAAAGAGGTTCATTTCTTCCAATAGTTCTAGCCAATAGGCTGTTTCTTCCAATTCTTGAAGAGAGCCTTCGACCTTGCTGATGAAATCAGCGTCGGATTTGGCATGTTGGGCTTCGCGGTATTGGGCGCCTACCGATGTTCCGCAGCGTAAGATCTGTTTTCCCAAGATTTGAGCCTCGTTAGTTTTGGGCAAAGCTGCAAAGAGTTTAATGATTCGAACCGCGAACTCTTTTGTCCGGATTTTTAATTCGTCACTCATTACGAACAAAAGGATAAAGCGAGACGGGATTTACTTTATCCCTTCTCCTTTATCCTTTATTTAATGCTGGCGGAAAGGGTGGGATTCGAACCCACGGAACCCGTTAAGGCTCACAGCATTTCCAGTGCTGCCAGTTCAACCACTCCTGCACCTTTCCGAACTATGAATTGTCAATCGACGGAGCTAGTCGCCCCCGCCATTGCCGCCGTTACCACCATTGCCAGTATCGCCGCCGGTTTCGACAACGCCATCGCCGTTGTCGGCTTTTTCTTCGGCAGCATCGTCCGCGGCCGCTGTTTCTTCCCCGGACATCCAGACAAAGAAGAATCCGGCTAATAAGGCACCGAGGATCGGGGCGACCCAGAACATCCAAAGCTGGGACACGGCCCAACTGCTGCCGGTGAAGGCGAGCATTAAAGCGGGGCCGGTCGAACGCGCGGGGTTGACCGACGTGTTCGTCACCGGAATCGTGACCAGATGGATCAGCGTCAGACAAAGCCCGATGGCCAGCGGGGCAAATCCTGCGGGAGCTCGTTTGCTGGTCACGCCCAGAATGACGATCAAAAAGAAGAACGTCATTACCACCTCGGCGACGAACGCCGCAAGCGCCGTGTACCCGCCGGGCGAACCCGCCGTATTCTCAAACCCGTTTGCCGCAAAACCGCCGGCCATGGAAAAACCCGTTTTTCCGGTCGCTATCAGGTAAATGATCCCGGCGGCGGCAATCGCCCCAAGAACCTGCGCGACGATATACGGAAGCAGCTCGTTCGCCGGAAAGCGTTTTCCGGCCCAAAGCCCGATCGAAACGGCCGGGTTGAAATGCGCGCCGGAAATATGTCCAAGGGCGTATGCTCCGGTCAAAACTGTCAAACCGAACGCAAGCGAAACGCCAGCAAAACCAATTCCCAGGCTCGGGTAAGCCGTTGCCAGAACGGCACTGCCGCAGCCGCCCAGCACGAGCCAAAGCGTTCCAAGAAACTCAGCCGTCAACCTCTTACTCAAAGGCATATGTTATCCTCCAAATTAGTCAGTAATTTATAAGACCAGGCGGAAATGCAGAAGCCCGCATGTTAGTAAGGGCGAAACAATCAACGCAACTAAATCTAACTTCTCAAATAACAATCCAAAATCGTAAATCTAAAATCGAGGTGGCGGAGAGGGTGGGATTCGAACCCACGGTACCCGTTAAGGTACAGCAATTTTCGAGACTGCCCGATTCAACCACTCTCGCACCTCTCCGCATGTGGTAAAGGATAAAGGATAAAGGAGAAAGGATAAAGTGGCAAGCCGGAGGATTATCTGCGTTCGCGGAAAAAATCCTGCATAAGCTGGCGGCACTCGGGTTCGAGAACGCCTGACGTGATCTCGATGCGGTGGTTTAGTTTTTCGCTTGTGCAGATACCGAAATTGGTTTCGACTGCTCCGAAGCGTTCATCGCGGGCGCCGAATACGAGCCGCGCGACACGCGCGTTTACAAGTGCACCGGCGCACATTACGCAGGGTTCGATAGTTGTGTAGACGGTCGCTCCGGTCAGTCGGTAGTTCCAAAGCTTAGAGGCCGCCTGACGCATTGCCAAAATCTCGGCGTGAGCGGTCGGGTCGCTGTGAGTGATTGTCCGGTTCGATGCTTTCCCAAGCATCTCGCCGTTTTCGCCGACGACCACGGCTCCGACAGGCACTTCGTTCATATCCTTAGCTGCCAAAGCCTCGGCGATTGCTTTGTACATCCAAAATTCGTCTGTTTTCGGCATCGGAACCAATTCTAACCGCCGCAAATGGGAATCCGAAGCCGGGAAAGCCGCGAATACCATTTTTGTTGCGTTTAACAACCATTTTTCTTGCAACTCGCACTAGGAAGTGGTACATCTTTTATAGGTGGCTGTAAGCGGCCGCCTTTCCCCTTTTGACCCTCATTCGCCCTATGAAAGACGATGTTCGGCTCGGGACGGTAACGGCCGACGAAGACATACATATTACATCGGTACCCGATTCCTTCAAGGCCTTTGCTGAAGAGGTTCGCAAGCGCAACCTGAAGCCGAAAACGACGCCGCTGACCATTCCGCAGAAGCTGCAGCCGGCGGAATTTAACACGGCGATGGTCCACTTTTACCGCGGCGAGATACAGCGGTCTAATATTTGGCGCAACCGGCTCGACGCCACGACCAACTGGGCCGTGATCACCGCCGGCGCGACACTTTCTTTTGTTTTCAGCTCGCCGGACAACCCGCATTTTGCGATCCCGATAAATACGATACTCGTCTCTATCTTTCTCTTCATGGAGGCGCGCCGGTATCGTTATTACGAGGTTTGGGCCAACCGTGTCCGCATTTTGGAAACCGGATATTTCGCCCCGATGCTCTCGCATAGAACTATCGCGCCGGACAAGGAATGGGCCGAGCATATTTCCGCAGATCTTATCTCGCCGCATTTTACGATAAGCGAATGGGAAGCAGTGGGCCGCCGTCTGCGGGCAAACTATCTCTGGATATTTATTCTGCTGGCTCTTTCGTGGACACTGAAGATCTATATTCACCCGACACCTATCCCGACAGTTACGCCGCTCGACCGCGAACGCTTCTGGGAGGTTTTGTTCTCACGCGCGCAAGTCGGGCTGGCACCGGGGTGGCTGGTGATTTTCGGCGGGGCGCTATTCAATCTTGCGATATTCTTTGTTGCCTTCAGTACCTTGAGGCTCCGCGATGCGTCGAGCGAGGTACTGCCGTTGGAGAGCTTCGAATGGCACCCGTTCAAACAGGTTTCCGAATGGGCCGGAGATAACCTTACGCGTCGAAACACGATCCGCCGCTCAAAAAAAGCTCGTCAGCGAATGCGTTCGATTCATAAGACCGAGAGCTAATAGAAAGCCGGTGAAAAAGTTGAAAAGATAAAAAGTGAAAAAGCCTGGCTGTGAGTCGTACTACTGCTTTTCACATTTCTTCTATTTCACGAGCTTTGATTCTCCGCCGCGCTTTGTTATTTTTCTGCTATCAACGGAGAGACCTAAATGAAACATGGAATCTATAAGTTTGTCCTGGGGTTTGTGTTGACGGCCTTATTCTTTCCCGCCGCCGGCATATCTCAGTTCACGGCATACGACGGACAGACGTTTCGAAAAGGGGAATTTGTATTTAAGGTTACCCCGCAGAATTTTAAGCTTAACAGTAAGCTTATGGGCAAAGAGATGCCATATCGTGTCCTTCTGCCGTTTCAGTACGAAGATCATAACCTTGTGCGTTATCCGGTCATTTATTTACTTCACGGACTAACCGGCCATTATGACAACTGGACCGAAAAGACAAAGCTTGGCGAATATATTGTGGGACACAAGGTCATCATTGTAACGCCCGAGGGCGATAACGGCTGGTACACGGACAGCGCGACCACAGCAAATCATAAATACGAAAGCTATATCGTTCAGGAATTGATCCCGGAGATAGACAAGAAATTTCGGACTGTTGCTGACCGAAAAAGCCGTGCGATTGCCGGTCTTTCGATGGGTGGTTACGGCGCCCTGAAATTTGGGATGAAATACCCTGATTTGTTTTCACTTGCTGGTAGTTTTAGCGGAGCACTGGGCGTGACGTCGTTTATCGAAGGTTCGCGCGACGCGGCATTTATTAAGTCGTTAAATGAGATCTTCGGCCCGGCGGGCAGCGAAACCCGCAAGGCTAACGATATATTCGGCCTTGTCCGAGCGCTGACGCCGGAGAAAACAAATTCGCTGCCGTTTCTTTATATCGATTGCGGAACCGAAGATTTTCTGTTCCAAAACAACCGCGACTTCATCTCACTTCTTGTCGAAAAGAAAATCCGGCATGAATTCCGGCAGCTTCCCGGCGCTCATAATTGGATCTATTGGGATTCGCAGGTTCAGGAGTTTTTGCGTTTGGCGGATCGATCTTTGGTGTACAAGTAAGTATTTTCTGTATATTCGATGTATTTTGCGGTTCCAATTTTTTAAAACCACAGAAGATACAGAAAGCACGGAATGTATTAACAATTCTATGAAAATTACAAGTTATTTACTCACGAGTATTTTGTTTTGTCTTATCTTTTCGGCGGTTTCGATCTTTGGGCAGGAACGCACGGTAGTTAGCGACACAGCCGCCGCGAAGATGTTGATAGGCAAGCATAAACTTTCGCTACAATGGATAAGCTGGGATTATTTCGGTGCTGCGACAGTTACGAACAAACGCGGTGTTTACTATCTCAAAGGCGAGCAAAAAGGACGCGGCAACACAGATTTTGTTCGAGTCGAGGGCGTGATAACGCGCATCGATGCGAAAGAATTTTGGCTCGACGGTAAGGTGACGACACAGATCAGCCACATTAACGGCGGCAAACCGTGTGTTCGCGATGGCGAAGACATCGTATTTCGAATTACAGGCAAGCGAAAATACTGGCGGATGACCGAGATAGATAATCCGTGCGACGCGGTGGCGGATTACGTTGATATTTATTTCAGATAGTTTTTTTGCCCGTGAATAATGCGAATAAACGCGATCAATAAACACCGATCTTTTATTCGAGCTATTCGCGGGCAAATCTTTTTATGTTGAACTTTGCGATCGAAACCGCCCGTGAGGCCGGACACTTGCTGCTGGAAAAGTTTGGCCGAATAACCAGCGTCACAAAAAAAGGCGATATTAATCTGGTCACGGAAGCCGATCTTGCCTCCGAGGCTCTGATTATCGAACGGATCAAGTCCTATTATCCGAAACACGCGATACTTGCCGAAGAATCTGGCGAAGCCATTGTTATCGGCAGTGATACAACGTGGAAATGGATCATCGACCCGCTCGACGGCACGACGAACTACGCTCACGGCTATCCATGTTTTTGCGTTACGATAGCTCTCGAACACGAAGGCGAAATCGTCGCCGGCGTCACATACGACCCGACCCGAAACGAACTTTTCGCCGCCGAAAGCCGACAGGGAGCGACACTGAACGGCAAGCCGATCCGTGTTTCGGCCACAGAAAATCTTGGCGATTCGCTGATCGTAACCGGCTTTCCGTATGACTTTAAACAACGCGAAAATTTCGCCCGCCACCTGACCGAATTTTTGCTGTCTTCGCGCGGTGTCCGGCGGGACGGCTCGGCGGCGATAGATATGGCATATGTTGCCTGCGGGCGATTTGACGGGTTTTGGGAAGAAGGCCTGAACGCCTGGGATGTTGCCGCAGGCAAGCTCATGATCGAGGAAGCGGGCGGCATAGTTTCCTATTACGACGGCTCAAAATTCAGCATTTACAGCCCGCCGATCTGCGCCAGCAACGGGATAATACACGATCAGATGCTCGCTGTCCTTCGATGACGGGCAAGCGACAAACCATTTCAGCGTGTGCTAATCTTTACAACTTACGAGACAAGTGTATGGAATGGCTGGGTCATTATCTGACCGCCAACTACTGACTACTGACTTCTGATTTATGGCCTGGTTCAAACGCGACAAACCGAAATTGGAAACGGTCGACGACGATGCAGAACGCACTGTCAATACGTCCGGCATCTTTGTTAAGTGTCCCGATTGCGATAATCCGCTTTACAAGGGCGAACTCAGCGAATCGCTCCAGGTTTGTACGCATTGCAATTACCATTTCCGATTTTCGGCTCGTTTGCGGCTGGAAAATCTTTTCGACGAAGGCAAATACGAATGGCTGGATGAAGAGGTTACGTCGGGCGACCCGTTGGAATTCGTCGACACCAAGCCGTATAAGGACCGCATCGAAGCCGCAAAAGCAGCGTCGGGTCTGCCGGAGGCAATAGTTTCGGGCAGCGGCAAGGTCGGCGGACATCAGGTTTATGCCGGTGCGATGGATATGTCCTTCATCGGAGGTTCGATGGGTTCGGCGGTCGGCGAAAAGATCACGCGTCTAATAGAAAGGGCGCTTGAAAATCGCGGGGCAGTTGTCATTTTCTCGGCATCCGGCGGTGCCCGAATGCAGGAAGGAACGCTGAGCCTGATGCAGATGGGCAAGATCTCCGCCGCACTTGCGATGCTGCACGAAGCACGGCTGCCGTTCATCTCCGTCCTAACCGATCCGACCACAGGCGGCGTTACAGCAAGCTTTGCAATGCTCGGCGATGTGATTTTGGCCGAACCGAAAGCTCTGATAGGTTTTGCAGGCCCGCGCGTTATCGAACAAACCATTCGCCAGAAACTCCCGAAGGGTTTTCAACGCAGTGAATTTCTGCTCGAACACGGAATGGTCGATATGGTCTTAGACCGCCGCGAAATGCGGGACACGATCGTGCGAATGCTCGATTTTATGATAAACAAGCATATCGCCGCGTAAAAATTTCATCAAGTTGCCGAAATTTCGGTTATAATATAGGTAATGAGTTTGACCGAAGTATTGGAAGCCATTCGGATTTTGTCGCCTAAAGAACAGGTGAAGGTTCGCGAATTGTTGGATAACCTAAACGTCGATTCCCGTGTTGAGCGGTTCGAGCGTCTTCGTGGTTCAATTAAAGTTGATCGGTTCGATTCTCTTTCGCTCGAAGATTTTAAGGCTGAACGCCGGGAAATGTGGAAGGGGTTGTCGGAATAAATCACGAATATATGTCGAGCGTTATAGCCGATACCCATGTTGTAATTTGGTTTTTAGAACAACCCTCCAGACTTTCGACAACCGCTGAAAGGGAATTGAAAAATGCGATCGAATCCTCAAACGAAAATATCTTTTTGTCAGCGATCTCATTGATCGAAATCCAATACCTAATCGAAAAGGGCCGAATTTCATCATCTTTTCTCGCAACTTTATTTTCCGAGCTGGACAATCCCGACCCTATATTTGTGATTGTCCCGGTTGATCAAGATATAGCTCGGAATTGTGCCGTCATTTCTCGCGCTGATGTTCCGGATATGCCTGATCGAATAATTGCGGTTACGGCCTCGCATCTTAATCTCCCGCTAATTTCAGCGGATAGATCTCTTCAATCGAGTAGAATTTCTGTCATCTGGTGAGAAATGAGAAATTATTATCCATTATGTTGAACGATGTATTGAAACAACTTTACGAACGCGATCTCGGCCGATTGAG